>JAYVIK010000116.1:0-40674 GCA_043770265.1 Flavobacterium sp.
TTCAAAACTGAGAAGGTGTATTGGCAAACCCAACCAACGGCTCAAGCTAATTCCATTTTTGCGAACCTTCAAGATGCCAAACAACATCATTTAACTATCACTTTGATAGGTGAGACTGGATGTGGCAAGTCCTACACCGCTGCTTTATTCGCTGCTAAAAATCCACTTGATACGTATATCGTAACCGCAGGATCTAGCGACACGCTAGGCGACTTGATTGACAAGATTGTCGATGAATTGAAGATACACGCAACCGGTAGATCTAAATCGACTAAGATTCGCCAAATCGCCTCTAAAATGGCAATGCTCAAAAACTACGGACACAAACCAATGTTGATTATTGACGAAAGCGAGTATTTGAAACAAGCCGCTTTATGTGCAATGAAAGAACTCTACGATAATCTTAGCGATTATTGTTCGCTAGTGTTCATTGGTACCAATCAACTAGTTGATAATGTAGAAAAATTGAAACGCCGCAACAAATCAGGGATTCCACAATTTCACAGACGTATAAAATTTGGCTTGCGGTTGCTGCCGACCATCGACAGAACCTACAAACTATTTGTTGACGACATCGAAGATCGTGAGCTTAAAAAATTCCTACTCACGAACTGCGATAACTATGGCGAATTACACGACATCATTGTGCCTGCCACGCGTGAGGCCGAAAGATTAGGACAGGAGTTGACGATGGGGCTAGTTAGACAAGTGTTGAACCTTCCAGAAGGTAACCTTGTATGGTAGCACTGAAAAAAGCCTTAACAGTTGCTAATATTCTAAATCAAAAAATAGAGAGAATACCCTTTGAAGATGAAATGTATCAGGCTTTCAAAGAACCGCAAAATAAAGGTGTTTGGTTTGTTTGGGGTGCGAGTGCCTCTGGAAAGTCCACCTTCCTTTTGCAATTGGCCAAAGAGTTTGCCAAAACAAAGGAAACGTTCTACAACTTATTGGAAGAGGAAACGGACGACAGCGATTTCATTGAAAGGAACGAAATAGTTGGCACGTCAGACGTCAAAGAGAACTTTCTAGCCGCTAGTTATGATTACGATCAAATGTGCGCCTATCTCGACAAACGTGGCTCTGCCAATGTAGTATTTATTGATTCAGGAATCTACTTCTTTAAAAGTTTCGAGCAATATCTCGAATTCAAAAGGAAGTACAAAAAGAAAATAATAGTGATTTCAGGTCACGCTCAAGGTAATAACCCACGCTCGGAACTTGAAAAAAGTATAATGTTTGATGCCAAACAAAAAGTATTCGTAAGCGGATACTTGGCAGCTTGCAAAGGAAGGACAATCGGTCCAAACGGTGGCTTTTACACCATTTGGGAAGAGGGATATAAGAAATTAAGAGGCGAATTAGAAGTTAGAAGTTAGAAGTTAGAAGTTAGAAGTAAAACAGAATAATAACTGAGGATGAGATTGCTTCGTTCCTCGCAATGACAAAAAAATGAAAACAACAACACAAAATCAAATCCAAGATTATTTACAAATTTCTTCTCAGGAATACGAAGAACTTGTACTAAAACATTACTGGTCTTGGTGCGACAAATACAGCACGAGCCCGCAGATGTTTCAATGTTATTTTTCGAACGCCGGGATCAATAAGTATTTTATGACCGAGTGGGCAAAAAACGAAAAGGAGTTTCTGGCAATGGTCGATAACATTCCTAAACGAGCCGATAGATTGGCTTATCACTTCAACGGTTGCATTGTTCAGGTTTATAAATACTGGCCAGCAGGATTACTAGAAGATTTCAAGCCGAAGTCAAAACAGGCGGTGCCTTATGTGACCAGATTGAATGAATTCATTTTTTATGCTAATTAATATGAACGAAAACAAAATAGCCGAACTAGAACAGTGGTTACGTGACAACCCAAACCACCAGAACCGCACCACGATTGAAACGGATTTACGCAAACTAAAAGAAGCCCAAACTGATAGACCTGTCGAGCGTGACACCTTCGATTTACGAGAACTTAATATATATGACGTATGAGTGATAAAAGTAATAACCGCCTAGAAGATCTACACGATGTTTTAGTCTATGACAGCGATCAACAAACATTTGGCAGACCGGCTTGTTTTACCACATTAGAGCGAATATGTATCAACCAGGAACGAGGCTCATTGTTAAGCCAACTCAACCAAGACAATAAGGAGCTAGACATTAGATATTACAAATGTTCTCCAAAGCTAGAAAGCAAAATCAGCTTCGCAATTCAAAAAGTAACAGATATTAATTTAATAACCCAGTAAAAATGAACACAGAAACACAAGAAAAACCAATCAACTTAGAAACCGCAACGGCTGAACAATTAAAAGAACGCCTTGCCAAACTCGAAGCCAAAAAAGACCAAGACCGTGAAAGCTACAAAGCATTGGTAGCCGAAACCGTACCAAAAGCAATCTTTAAATTGTGCCAAGCTTCAGCAATTCTTTCTGAAGCCAAAACCGAAACATTCAAGTTTTTCGAAGATATTTTGACTTTGAAAAATGAAGTTTATGGACTCAAACAAAAACAACAATCTCACACCTTTTCAACCGATCGTGAAGAAATACAAATCGGGTATAGAATTAATGACGGTTGGGACGACACCGTGACCGCAGGAATTGAAAAGGTAAACAATTACATTTCCTCATTGGCCACCAACGAGGAAACCGCTGCACTGGTAAACGTAGTTTTCAACCTCTTGAAAAAAGATGCCAAAGGAAATCTTAAAGGTTCCAGAGTTCTTGAGCTTCAAAAACTAACCAAGGATTTTAACAACGAAGAGTTTACAGATGGTGTTGGAATTATCGCTGCAGCCTACAAGCCGGTGCGCTCCTCTTGGTTCATTGAAGCCGCTTTGATCAACGAGGACGGTTCTAAAACCAACGTGCCTTTGTCTATGTCTTCAGTAGATTTTTTGAGCGGGTATAAGTTCGAATTCTTTAGCGAAGAAATTCCTCAAGAAGATGCCACCGAGTAACGACCACAGTACTGTACTGCTATTAATCCTTTTGATAGCAGTACTCAACGGAAAAGCCATTGTTGAGTATCTCCATTGGCTTCGATTCAAAATCAAAACTTACTTTAAACAACTCGAAAATGAGCGTCAAAATAATACCAATAACAGATCACGAATCCTATAACGTGAACGGCAAGGAAATTTATAAAGACACGAACGGCAATTGGGTAGCTCGTCAAGAACTCACTACACAGGAAACAACGGCTTTCAATAATTACAAGAAGGCAGTTATAGAAAATAAGGCATTCAAAACACACACCAAAGCAGAATATAAAGGATAATTATTAATTCAGGTAGAGACGTTGCATTGCAACGTCTGTACAATTCGGTTTCCCGATTAGTTCAATGGTAGAATGTCTGGCTAGGAACGGATAGATGAGAGTTCGAGTCTCTCATCGGGAGCAAACATAAAAACAATAACAAAATGACAACAAAAATGAGCAAAGAAAAATTAAAATACGCAAAGCGACTTGATCGCAAAATTAAAGATCAAACCGAAAAACTGCACTTTTTTGAAATGGGAAGAATCTCCTGTATTTCGGTTAGGAAATTCGAAAATCACAACTGCACTTTTGAAGAGCAAGATTATGCCGAAGATATTCCGAGAAATATTTTGAAAACTGCAATGTTGGATTATTTGAAAAAGGATATTGAAAATTTGGAAGCTAAATTAAAAAATCTATTTAAGGATGATGAAAACTAAAACCAAATCCCCACCCATCTACGGCGATGATCTACCCATCACCGCCTATCAAATAAAGGCAATCCGTAAGAACAGCAATTTTCAGGAGGAAATAAAAGAAGAATGGGTACAATGGGTAACAGGAGACGTAAATAGAACCAGCCTAAAAAGCCTTACGCAGGCGCAAGCAGTAAAAATATTACGACAGCAAACTGGAAGCCCTCCAACACCCGAAGCAGGCACAAAAGATAACTGGGGATTGTTTGACAAAGAAAACAAACAACACCTCGCCATCTTAGCTCAAATGCGCACCGCTCAATGGGTAAAAGAATCCAAAAAATGGGGAGAAATTCCCGACATCGAAAGATTAAGCGACTTTCTCAAGAGTGATAGATCACCCATCAATAAACCGCTCAAACAAATGCAACCGTGGGAGGTTTCAAAGATTATCGAAGCAATGAAAGGAATCGTTAAATCAATTTATAAATAAAATTATGTTAGAAAATATTTTAATAGGAGTATTTGCTTTGATGGTACTTAGTGCCGTGTTTATGGTAGGTTTTTTTATGGGTCTATTTAATGCTTTGGATGTTATCGAAGAGCATATCGATGACGATGACTTAGATTATGAAGATCTATATTGCTTCCAGTGCGAAATGGAAATGTCAGTCAAAGAAGTAAATGCTCGCCTTCACTGCAATAATTGCAGGTTACGTCATTAAAATGGAATCTTACAGCATCACCGAAGTATGCCCTCACGACATAGCCAAGACCAGAACCCTAACCGCCGAGTGCGGATGCGAAACTACCGCCCAATTTTGCATCGAGTGCGGCGAACAGTTAACCAAACCTAAAACCGAATGTTAGATGAAAATAAAACTAAAAATCTCCGAAAAACACCTTAACGCTCTAGTTTATGCGTTTGGTTTTCTTGACAATACACCCAATAAAAACCGAGAGGTTAAAGTAGCTCGATCAGTCCTGGACAAAGTGATTTTGAAATTCAAAAAGAAACAACTAGAGGTTCAAATGGGTGCAACGCTTTTCACGAAAACCAAAAAGCACACTTTCACATTAGAGTACTTCGAGGCGCACTACTTAGAGCAATTCACCATCCTCACAGACGACCATCCATTGAACGATTACGACCGCAACGTCATTCGGTACATTCAATCATCCTTAAACCAACAATTAGCGTAGTCCTCACCCCAGCCCTCTCCAAAGGAGAGGGAGCCGAAACCGATAAAAAAAATATGCTGAACAAGAAAAAAAAGAAGCCCGACACTAAAAACGAGAGCATTTTTGAAATGGAGCATCGGCTCAAGCTTGAAGCTCTCGAAATATCAAAAACATTCGTTCACACAAAACCCATTAAATACCTAATCAAATGACCAAGAAAAAAATATACATCGCTGGCAAAGTTACTGGCGAACCGCCACACAAAACCGCACTGAAATTTGCACTAGCAAAAAGAGAGATTGAAAGAATCGGACACGAAGCCGTAAATCCTATTGAAGTTGTGGGTGACTGGGAATGTCCTTGGGATTTAGCCATGCGCAAGTGCATTGTTGCACTGATGGATTGTGATATGATTTTTATGCTGGATGATTATAAAAACTCTCCAGGAGCAAAACTAGAGCTGTCAATTGCGGAAGCTTTGCATATTCCTGTGCTGCACGAAATGGCGGGATTTGCTAGAAAAACAAAGGTCTATTAAAATGGCACTCGAAACCACCTACACCGTCAAGATGAAAACAGGAGGCGTGTGGCAGTTTAAATTCAATTTAAAAGGAGTTTTAATCTTCTTTAATGTGATGGAAGGCGATTTGACCGACAGGCAAGAAAAGTTCCTTTACTTAGATGGTAAGTTTCCTTGGAAGGAGGAATTTATAAAGAAGTGGGCAAAACTCTATCCTCACGCCACCGTGGAAGTGGGCGAAGCCGATTTAAGCTTTGATAACTTCTGGAAGCGGTACGACCTGAAGGTTAAAAAAGAACTCTCGGAAAAGGCTTGGAACAAACTAAACGATGCCGACAAAATAAAATGTTTCCTGCGCTTGAAAAAATACAACCAAATACTAGCTAGTTCTGGTCAAGCCAAAGCGCATCTCGTAACTTGGATTAATCAGAAAAGATACAACGATGAGGATTAAACGATTATAATTAAGCAAAATTATACTTGCATATCAAATTAATTTGTATGTTTGCCTCGACAAATCATTCTAGGAGCAATCCTAAAAAAAATTTTAACGGTAATAAGAGTTCGCACAAGGTGCTTAGTTCAGAAATGGCTATAATTCCTCTCCTCGAGTGGTTTGTCACACCTGACGGCGAACTCGCATACAATCTAAATGACAAATAAGATGAATGCAAATCAAAACAGTCTAGCTCCGACTACAAACGAGCAACCAAAAAACACGATGACTAGTCGTGAAATTGCAGAAATTACAGGTCAAGTCCATAATGACTTATTGAAAGCAATAAGAAAGATGGAACCAGCCTGGGAAAAAGTTACTGCGGGAAAATTTTCCCTCAGTGAATATACCGATGCTTCGGGAAAGAAAAACCCTGAATATGAACTCACAAAATCGGAAAGTTTGTTTGTAAGTACAAAATCTAATGACGAAGCTCGTGCAAGACTTATCATCCGATGGGAAGAACTTGAGCGAAAAAGCAAAACCAATCCTTTACTTATTGATCAAAACGTGGGAGCTTATCCCGAGAAATCGGTTTTGACTATTAAAATGGGTAATTACTCTAATCAAATTTATGTAATTGACGGAATTATCTTTGCCAAATTGGCACCAATTGCCAGAATGATGGGACACGACAGTACGCCAACACATTTATTAAACCGTTGGGGTTTTGAAAACAGCCTGAAAGTAACCGTGGGCAAACAAGACCAATGGTTCATAAATGTATTAGCATTTTCTGAATGGGTAAAAATTAGCAACCGTGTACCTTACGGAACTATTGCCACTATCTACAAAGATGTTTTTAATATTGATAGAAAAAAGGACGAAGACAATCCCTACACCTACTTTTTTACGGATAGCGAAATGAACGAAATATTGTTTTCATTATTCAAGAAACCAATAAACAAAGATCAGGTTGTAGAATTGTTGACTAATGGTAAAATCAATAAAATTGTTTAGTTATGAAGGTAGTTAATCAAAAAGGAAAGGTTTTTTATAAATATAGAAAATCAGAAATGGTAAAGCTATTGGTACTAGTAAACCAAATTGAGGACAATCAACTTCGTTTAAGTCTAATCTCAAAATTAGGGGTAGTATGAGCGAATTACAAAAAGCAATCGAAAAAATAAAAGCTCTTGAAGAGAAAAACAGCATTCTCGAACAGCTAGCCGACGCAAGAAATCAAGCTCGTATTTTAATTAGACAAAAAATGGAGCATCAAGAGAAAGAACTCCAAAAAATTAAGGTGGTGACAAGATTTATATGGAATTGAAAATAATAACAAAAAACCCGACTAGATCTAGTCGGGTTTTTTTATGCTCAAAAAACTTGTGTTGCACAATAAAATTGTGTAGTTTAAATTTGCCTTATGGCATACAATAAAAAGAACTACCATAAGCGAGCTCAATTTATTATTGATGTGTACAATAATGCCAAATACGAAGATGTACCCGATACTAAAATAGTGCGTACAGTATTCCCTAAATTTAATATTTATTTATCCTATCGCCAGTGGATGAATATCAAAGGTGCTCCAATTCCTAAAACTACTCAGCTATCATTATTCGGTACGTAAACCTAACGTAAATTGTGGTGTAGCATCGTCACAGCTTCTATCTTCAAACTGTGTCGTAAATGTAGTTTCCTGTACTCTCAACCCTGTTTCGTTTGCGTTGTGACTCTTAGATTGTTTCCGGATTAATTCCTCACAACTCTCATTATTCCAACCTTGCAAAGCAATAAATAGCTTTTGATTGTCTTCTAAATATCTCAATCCTTCAACTTTAATATTTAGTGGCGTTATGCTGTTGGTATTGTTCCAAACATCGTGAAACATAGTAGCCACAATGGTCAACTCTCCAAACTGGTTTAAGCCTTGCATTTCGCTAAAATCAATAATAGGAAAGTCAATAAGAATGGCAGGAAACAACATTTGCTTCCTAAATTCCTCGTGCATATACTGCCCTAGATTTTGGTCAATATATTTCACTTGGGGTACTTGGTCTAGGATTCTGTCTTGAATGGCTAGGAATAAATTGGCGATTGGACTTTGCATAATTTTAGATTTTAGATTTTAGATTTTAGATTGCAGATTGTAGATTTAATGTAGCACTGCGATTGCTTCGTTCCTCGCAATGACAAAACATAACTACTGCATTAGTTGATTAATATCTCTGGCCACTTGCCTTTGGACGGCATTGTTTAGCACTGGACTATCATTAGGATGGGTTGGCATAAACTGGCGTTTTGGTATTTTCATTTTTCGGCTGTGTGCTTTTACCTTTTCGGCTACTGTTAGTTTGATGGTTCTGGTGGCTTGGTTGCCTTTTTTGTTGGTGTATTTTTCCTTTAAAACATCTCCTCTATGTTTATGCCTGGTGTGGGCTTTTATTTCAACCGTGCCCTCAAAACCTTCGTTATGCTGTTTGGCATAAGGCATACTATTTTTTACAGTTGTTTGTCCTGGTTGCGTGGTGTAGAAATTGGCAGCGCGCAAAGCTCCTGTAACAACCAGTGTTGTCCCTGACTTCTTTCGTGCTTTTTTCCAACGATCAAAACTTTGTCCCTGAAAACCTCCCGCCCTAAAATTCCCATTGATAAACCGCAAGGCAATGTTTCCCGCTGTCGATGGAAAACGGGTAAGTGCATAGTTTTTTATCTCCGCTGCTTTGGTGTTTAGGTTTCGTTCGAACTCTTCGGGCGTCATTGGCTAAAATTAAAATTTGTTTGTATGTTTACGGTCTTAACTTTAAATAATTATGTTATGAATGATAAGCTATCAATAAATCAAGAAACTTTCAATCACTTTTTAATAGAAAAATTAATCGAATTGAAAACTGAAAACAGCGTTTTAAAATATCAATTAAATACAATGCTTTTAAAGGCAAACCCTAGTGAGATGTCATTAATTGAAGTCTTAAATAAAACTCCAAAAAAGGCTTTGGACTTACTGAAATTTCAAGCAACGGAATCTATAACTAATGATTTGAGGATAGTTTCAAACGATTTTGACGATCTACTTCAGTCTTTTTTAAATCGTCCGTAATTGTTTTTAGTACTTTGGCTTGTAGTTCTTCCATCGACATTGAAGGATTTGCCTCTTTAATGATTTCTAATATTATTGGCGAAAGCCATTTTTTAATCAATTTTCGTATCATAATTTTTTTGTTTTAAAATTGTTTGTATATAAATCATTGTCATTCAAATAACATTTACTAATTTTGCTTTATGAAATGGCAATCCGTCGATTTACGCAAGGCATCAATCTTTGATCTTACCGATGATCCCGAAATTATTAAACAATTTTGGGAGCCTGATTTTTTGTTTCCTACTAAAGAGGATTATTTGAAATATACTTCAAACAGCGACGAACGTGGTATTGTTCTTTTTTTATTAGAGTTTGCCGATGTTACAAAAGATATGGAGCTTAAAATATTTATAGAAAAAGAATTTCAAGAGGAATTATCCACCTTTGGTTTTGAATAATTTTTTATTGTATTCCAATAAGTTGTTATAGTCCGTTTCTTTTATTTTGTCTTTTAAAGTTGCTGCAATAAACCCCCTTGCTGATTTTTCTTCAATATCATAATAACTATGTTTTTTTATTGCATTAGCAAGTACATCCATTTGTTCAACATACTTTTTATCAATCAATCCTTTTTTTACATCTTCTAAAACCTTCGTTTTGTCTGCTTTAGCAAATGCAATTAATTGGTCGTAATTACGAACCATTGTATTATATCCTGTATTTGTTCGATTGGTCATTAATTCAGTATGCTCTAAATTACCCCCGAGCTTTTTCATAAAATCCCCTAGAGTATTTCTAGCCACAAATTCATTAGCAAGTTCCATTATTTTTGTTCCATCTTTGCTTAACCCTACGTTGCCCGGTTTGTTTGCATTGTGCCACATTTCGTGATGTAATGTAGAGAATGCTTTTTCTTGCTCAAAAGTTGTTTTTTCGCCTCGTTTAATAGCGTTTAAGCCCTCTTTTATTGGGTCTAAAATATCTTTTTTTAGCGCAATAGTTCCATTCATATCTGTAAACCCATTGACACCCTTTTGACTGGTCAGTTTTATTTCTTTAAAGCCACGCTCGAAATATTCAGGATTGTTTTTTGCAAACTCTGAAAAATAATTGCTTACATCTTTTGTTGTTTTTAACTCTTTTATAACGGGCTTCTCAGTTCCCTTAGATGTTTTCTCATCAACTTTAAAATAAGGATGTTTGTCCGTAAATATTACTTTGCTAATCCCGACATTATTATCAAAAATAGTTCCTTTCACTAAGGGATCAACTACTTTGTTTGCCCATTCGCTGTCGTATTCTTTGCTCACGTTTTTGTTTATGCCGGGAATGATGGTGCAACGACAACCCCAACTTAAAGGCGTGTATAATCTTTTCCAAATCGGATCAGTTTTAAGTGCTGTGAATTTGTCAAATAGTTTGTGTTCTAGTCGTACTCGACTATCACCCACGGTGGTAAACTCTAAATACTCAGCGTCCATTGTTTCCCATTTGTTCGCCATAATAGCTGATTGGGTTACAAATTGATGCTCCGCAGCGAGATAGTTTCTATTGAAAACTTCGCCAGTATCGGCAACTGCTTTTTTTACAGTTGCAAAGCTTTGGATTTGCCCTTTGTCGTTAAACATCGCATCTTTGAACAACTTGAATTGTGTCAAGGTTTTTGCATAACTGAAAGCCTCTAAATTGGCTTTGAATGCGCTTTGTAAAGCCTGACGGCTGTCGTTATCATCAAATGAAGTGCCTCCGAGGCCTTTATTCATTGCCGAAATTAACTGTTTTGCTGTTCGGTTATAAACGGCATCAGTGTTTAAATCTTCGCCGTTGAGC
The DNA here is from genome assembly GCA_043770265.1 of Flavobacterium sp. GTDB lineage: Bacteria > Bacteroidota > Bacteroidia > Flavobacteriales > Flavobacteriaceae > Flavobacterium. The sequence goes on from JAYVIK010000116.1 coordinate 10,750, forward strand.
AATTGCCGGGCTATGTCTTCATATATTTTGTCCCAGTCTTCAGTATCGTCAGCTAGGTCGTGAAGCTCACCACCGCAACAATCGCAACGACTTCCATACAAATCATTCAGTTGCCCAACTAGTGTTGGGCTTGGTCGAAAAAATCCGCTAGACCTTTAAAAAGTAAATCCATAAGGTTTTGCTTTTTGGTTTCGGTTAGCTGTCCTTTTTTTACGGGTTTTTGTCCAGGTCCTTTTTTGGTTTTATCCGGATTAGGTTCTGGCTCTACTTCCTCCTTTTCGGCTTGCATTTTCGCCTTCAGTTCGTCATAGTTCTCAGGCTTTGGAATTCTGTAGGTTTCATACCAATAATCGTCTCCAATAGGCACTTTGGTACACACTACCATGTCGATTTCAATGCGGAGCTTTAACTTGGTTAGATTAAGATCTAATTCAAATTCAAACTTACCGTCAACATCAAAACCATAAGATTTTAATATTTGATGAAACTTTTTACTATTCAATAAGTTTTCTACAAATATCAAATCCGAAACGGTTAACTCATCTTGCTGCTCGCCGTGCTCTTTTGATTGTGCGTAACCGCTCGATTTGCTAGAAGTGGTGGTTTCAGTATTGCCCAGGATAGCGATTGCCATTTCTTCGTTACAAGCATCTTTTAACCCGATTTGTAGCTTGCCATCGCCGTTCGAAGTTTTGCCGTCTAGCATTTCAAACTCGGCTTGTTTTGGTATCATCATTGCTAATGATGAGCCGCTATCGGTCAATAAGGTTTTAAGTTCCTGTTTGGTTTTGGTATCGTAGGCATCATATTTCATTATTCGGACAGGTTGCCCAAATATCTCCACATATTGAGCGTAATCGCCAAAAGTGCCTCGTTTGTAAATAGCATACATAGAACACGCTAAAAGTAACCCTAAATCTTTCTTTTTGCCAATAACCCACACAAAAGGCATATCTTCATAGGCGAAGCCCGTTTCTTCTGAAAGTCCGTATTGTGACTTGGTAATTAACCCTTTTTCGGGTTTGATGTGCTTTCTAGGAATCTCATTAAACTTTAATTCCTCGCCAATAATAAACTCGACGCCCGAAGTTCCCCAAAGTTTAGACTCCATCATTTGGGTAATCAAATCACGCCCGGTTTGGCTTTTCATTAGGTTGCTCAAATCATCATTTTGCTTTCCGTCTTTTTGAATGAATTTTAATTTTTTATTCAAAACCGCATCTATCCTTTTTTGAATAATTCCACGCAAATAACCATCCATAGACAGGATGTCGTGATACAAATCATATAAGGCCACACGGTTAGGAAAGTAAACACTTTCGGCAGAAACAACGCTTTCCTTTAATTTGCCAATATCTTTGCTACTCCTATCAGGAGCTACAAGTGTTAAGTCGTGTATGATGTACGGCTCAGTGGTTTCGGGTTTCTTTTTTTGTACTGCCATAATTTAAAATCTTTGAGTGCGTTTTGAGTTAGAACCCCAAAAAACGCCATCGTTTTGTGCGCCTTCGTCTTCGGGAGTTTCGGTATTGTCGGCTTTGTATGGCCAATCGGGGTTAATATTACCTTCCTTGATGTCATAAAGCCATCCCGGTACTTCTTTGTTCCCAATCATTAGCTCCCAATCTTCACGAAATAACTCTACATTTACGTTGGGATTGGCTTTGCGAACTAACCAATACGATGCAATAACCTTGATGGTTTTCTTTAGATTTTCATCTATAACGGTCGGAGGAATTTCTACTGGGACAACTCCCGAGTTGTCCGTACTACCAAAAAGGGCTTTTAAATCATATTTAAACAAATAAGATTTACAGAAATCTTCAGCGGCTTTTATTTGCGCTATTGTTTCAGCCGGATTACTTCGTGTAATTGCCGCTATTACTTCCGGGTATAACTCGGTATTTAATTCTGATGGTTGTACTAACATACTAATGTTGTTTGATAATGCGTTGTAAAACGCTAGTTGTACGTTTCTTTTTGATGAAACATTGTGTCGTTTCAACTACGATAGTGTGTTCTATATAGACTGGAAATCCTAATATATCAACACCTGTCTGATAGCATACTTTTTTTATCTTTGTTTTCTCCATTATAGTCGGTGTTTATTTGCGGTTCGTTTGAAGCTTTCAATGCTTCCTGTTGATTTACTTATAGCGATGTCTTGAGCTATTTTAACAGCCCCTTCCACGGCATCGGGTCCGTCCATTAATTTTGCCTTTCGGCTAAAGTTGGTAAACTGTGCGACCATTCTTTCCATGTGCGGATTGACTTTTTCCATTATGTTAAAAATCAAATGCCCTAAACGGTTTAACGGTTCCAGAGTTCCTTCTATCCGGGCATACTTCTCAGGCTTCTTTCTATCGTCTGGACGGATGGGTAAAAAGGTGTTTCTTTCGTTGCCAATTCTATAAATGTGTGGCAAAATAACCTGTTCATAAAAAGGATTTTGGAGCGAGTTATTTTCAATCCAAATATAAATTGGGTCAACACCTGCTTTTTTGCATAAGTCATGCGCTTCAAATAAATACTCGCAAAATTGAGAGTTACTCATTTGGTCAACCCACACTTTATACAAATAGTAATCGATACCTTTTTGAGCCACAATAACAATTGCTTTGCTACTCGCATTGGTTTTGTCGGAGTTAGATGGTGCTGGATCCGCATAAATAACCACAGTATCACAATGACGCAACTGTGGACATTTATCAAAGAGAATATCCTTGAAAGTGTCGCCACCATCCATAGGATTATTGAAGTACTCTTTTTGGTAACTCTCGAAACTTATTGAGGACAGTACACGATCAATATTTACTTCAGTATTTTTTTGTGGCCATGTGCTTTTGCCTTCTTTGTCTCGAATATTGACCACTTCCCATTTATCGGCTTTTCTACCCATTTCGGTAATGCAACAATATTTTGCAATGATATTTCCACAAGCGATTAATAATAAACCGTTGGAAATAGATCTAGTTGGTATCAACGCCTGTTCAATCCATTTCACGCGCTCTTTTACGAGCTCGATGTTTCGGCAAAACTCGTCTGTGTCAATATCATCAATTAATATCACATCGGGACGGCTGGCATCGTTTCGGGTTCCTCGGGGAGACTGTCCCGCTCCGATAGATCTAAAGGAAATGCCCTTGCGAGTTTTGAACTCGTTGGCTTCCCAAGAACCAATTTTCTTTTGAGAACCATAGTCGGCAATAATTCGGTTATTGCGTTCAAGGATTCCCTTGTAAGGTAAAAGCAACCTTTCGGCATTGTCAGCTGAGTTGGATATTAAAAGAATGTTTTTCTTTTTGCCAGTCATCGCTAAATACAGCACTTCGAACATGGTGCGACCTGACTTTGATAGTTCTCTCGCCCACGAGCGTACTTCGTACCATTCGGCATTGGCTAATACTCGCTTGGTTGCTTTTATATGAAATTCAGCGGGTTCGCTGGTATAATAATTTGGAAAGTAGTATTTGAACCACTCTTCAGGATTTTTTTCTAAATGTGCTATCCTTTTTAATTTTGCACCGTGGCTTTCAGTTAAGTCAATAGGTGTGGCATTGTCCATATTCTCACAGAACTCCCTCCACGCATCTAAATACTCCTTATTGCTTACTTTTTTAGTCATTTTTTAACTTCGAGTTGATAAACTCATCAATGTAGTTTTTGAATCTTTTAGCCTCGCTTAAATCAATTCCCTGAATAAAGGTTAAGATTTTTCGACCGACTTCAACATATTCGCCAATTCCCGTTTCCGTTTCCAGGCGTTGAATGTTGGATGTGATTTTACTCATAATGTCGGCTTCTTTCGAGTCCGGAACTGGAACTAGTCTGGTTGCAATATTTTCATTCATTGCTTCCAACTGGTTGTACCAATGTACAAGCTGATTTTGTTTGGTCGTTAATAGACTTTTTCGGAGTTTATCCCAATTATCTAAGTCTGCCCATTTCCCGATGGTTTTTTCGGTCACGCCAGTGCGTTCCGCTATCTCCTTGAAGGTGATGCGCTCGCTTACATATAGAATTCGAGCGTACTCTCGCTCCTGTGCTTTGGTAATTCCCATTAACTATCTCGTTTATAACGAGACAAAATTGACTAAAAACACTCCCGTTTTAAAATAAGTCTGCAAGGATTGCACACTTATTTTCAAGACTTTGCAAACATTCGCAAGTTTGTACTCGAAATAAGAGATAACCCAAAATTTAGCAAGTGCCAGATACCTTTAAAAAAATCGACAAAGAGTTTTGTTTAACAGATAATAGCGTCAATGTTTATGGCTATCGTTTGTTAACCGAAGGTTTGGATCTAGCTCAGTACAAAAAGAATCCTATTGGTTTTATGATGCACGAACGCGAAGGCGGTGTATTGGTAAAATGGGAAGATTTCAGGACTGAGGGCGATAAACTTTTTGGAAAACCAGTGATCAATCTATCTCATCCAAAAGGTGCTGAAATTGCTTCGCAAGTTGAAAACGGCTTTATCAATGCCGCCTCGATGGGAAAAATTATTTGTTTAGCCGCCACAGATGACGCCAGTCTGAAAATGGAAGGACAAACAGGTCCGACAGTAACCAAATGGTTTCCTCGTGAAATTTCCTTTGTTGACATCCCGGGCAATCATAACGCTCTGGCGAATCTCTATGACATTAACGATAACGAGTTGAATCTCGCTGATTTTGTAAAACCTAATCCTAAAGAAATGAGTAAAATCCTTTTGACAGCCGTGATGCTTACGGCTTTAAATTTAAGCGATAAGTCTTCTGAGGAAGATGCGAACAAAGCCTTTCAGGACTTGATCGACAATGCGAACAAAGTTCCTGGACTGGAAAAAGATTTGGCCGACAAAAGCGCTGCTTTGACTGACAAGGAAAAAGAATTGAAAGATTTGAAAGCTGCCGGTGTTGTCAAAGAAGTTAAAGACCTATTAGACAAAGGTAAGGCCGACAAAAAACTGACTGAGGAAGTTGCAAAAAACTTGGCTACAAGTTTTGCAGAAAATCCAACCGGATTGAAAAACCTAATCGATGCTATGCCAGCGCAAACATTGGTTACTGAGCAATTGGGTGACGATGTAAAAAACTTAGCAGCATTCGAAGGTAAAAAGTGGGACGATCTATACGCTGCCAACGAGTTGGAAGGCGTGAGAACCAAGTTTCCTGACTTGTACGAAAAATTGAGAAAAGAAAAATTTCCTAACGCTTAATTAAAAAATTATGCCAAATCCTAAAATCCCACAAGAGTTTTGGAGCTCTTACATCGTAGAAAAACTACGTAGAACAAATCCACACATCGCCCTATGTTTCGACGAGTCGAAATATGTACAAGGAGGTTCGATTGTGTACTTACCACAGGCAGGTGCAAAACCTAGTGTTGTAAAAAACAGAGCCTTTGGAGCTGCAACCGCAGTACAACGTGGCGACACAGCAGTTATGTATGCACTTGACGTGTTTACAACTGATCCTACAGCGATTACTACATCCGAAGCGATGGAAATCAGCTACGAAAAAACCGATTCAGTATTGGCAGATCACACAGACACTTTAGCTGAGGCTATTGGAGACGAGTTAACTTACAACTGGATTAGAGGTGTAAAACCAGCCGTTGGCGGTGGTACAACTGTTGAATTCATCCCTGCGGGTAGAAGAATTTCAACCTCTGGAGCATCAACAGCTGTAAATGCTGAAGACGGTCAAACAGGAACTCGTAAAGCTACAACTTATAAAGAAGTTCAAGCGATGCAAGCCAAATTCAACAAAGATAACGTAGCAAAAGACAATCGTTATGCGATGATGGAAAGCTATATGTACCAAGAATTTATTGACTCTTTATCGGCCAACCAAATGGCGGCTTTCCAAGAATCAGCAGATTTGACTAATGGTATCATTGGGAAGTTTGCAGGGTTCACATTCCTTGAAAGAAGTTCAGTATTGGCTATCCAAGCCGGAGGAACTTTCAGATTGCCTGGCGAAGCTCTTGGAGCAACCGACAACTTGGCTAGTATCTTCTGGCAAAAAAACAGTGTAACCAAAGCTATGGGAGACACTAAACTTTTCCAAGATATGGATAATCCATTGTACTATGGTGATATTCATTCAGGATTAGTGAAAATGGGTGGTCGTTGCCGTCGTGAAGACTGGAAAGGTATTGGACTTATCGTTCAAGCTGCCACAGCATAGTAAATAGTTGAATTAGATAATAAAAGGCTGTCTCTTTAGTGATGGCAGCCTTTTTTTTTAAACCTGAATCCTGTGATAGAATTGTTTGACAACATTATGGACTTTATTAAGCGATTTTCTCCTTACATATTTGGAGGTGCAATCGGGTCAATTATACACCGCATGCGTACCGAAATGACATTAGCAACCTTTTTAAAATCGGTTGTTGTTTCGATCTTCATTTCTATTTGTGTAGGTATAGTTTGTAAAGATTATTTAATGGTGAAAAATGAAAACATCATTTTCGTAGCCTGTGGATTATCTGGAACATTCTCAAAGTTGATCCTGGACGAAATAGAGCAAATTCTAAAACTCGCTTCAGTTTATGCTAAATCAAAACTAGGAATTACTAAAAAAGACGAAAATGAGAACAGCTAAAGGGATCAAGTTTATTGCTATTCATTGTAGTGCCGGTTTTGGTAAGCTCGCATCTATTGAGGCCTTTTGGAAAACCAAAGGATGGAAGTCTCCAGGTTATCATCGCTTAATTGATGTCGATGGAACCATTCACAACCTGCTTGCCTTTAGTAAAACATCTAACGGTGTTTTAGGATTCAACGAACAAACAATTAATATCTGCTACATAGGAGGTGTTAAGAACATTGGAACTACAATAAAACCAATTTGGAAAGCTGACGACACAAGAACTGAAGAGCAAAAAACAGCGATTAAAACCTGTATCAAAGAAGCCGAACACTGGTTACAACAAAACGAAAATACAAATAAAATAATCATACAAGGACATCGCGACTTTTCGCCCGATTTGAACAAAAACGGAATTATAGAAAGTTGGGAACGTATAAAAGAATGTCCTTCGTTTGATGCTAAAAAAGAATATCAAACCCTATAAAAACCAATAAAATGAAACAATTTAAAATCACACCTTTCTTGTCCATCTTGTTTTTGTTTGTTTTGTTGGCTACAACACTCAGTTCTTGCAAAAGTGCTAGTGTTGTTCCGCCAGCAACAACCGAGACCACCAAGACTGTTACCGTTAAAGAAGTTATTCGCGACACCATTTTTCAAACCCAAAAAGATAGTAGCTATTATAAAGCTTATCTCGATTGTATAGATGGTAAGATCATCGTCAAGCAGAACACAAAGCCTATTCTAAAATCAGGAAAGTTTTTACAACCGCCAAAAGTCACTTTAAAAGACAATATACTTAAAATAGACTGCAAGGCTGAGGCGCAAAAGTTATTCGCGCAATGGAAAGACACTTATACTAAAGAAAACGCTCAAACCATTAAGCAAGTTCCCTACCCTGTTGAAAAACCCTTAACGTGGTGGCAACAAACCGAAATTATACTAGGTCGGATATTTTTAGGACTGATCCTGGTCTTTACAGTTATCGGAGTCCTGAAGTACTTCAAATACGTTTAAATACTAATTAAATACCAATTATATGTCAAAAGAATTAGCGGCTGATTACTTCAGCAGACACGAATCAAGCAATGAATGTCACATTACATCCGACGGTCGTGTTTTTCACACCAAAGGAGCAGCGGACAGTTTTGCCAATGGATTAAAAGACACTAAAGTCGAATCTTTTACCAGAGATGGTAAAACAGCCGATGCCGATGGCGAAGATACTGGCGAAGACACTAAACTCAAATCTATCGAAACTTTGAAAACTTTTGAAGCTTCAACTGCCAAATATCCTGAATTGAAGTCTTTAGTAAAGGCTTTAGGTTTAGAAGTTGAAAACCAAAAAGAAGCCACTTTGGTCGCTGCTCTCGAAGCGCACAAAGTGATTATTAACACCGAAATCCAAGACTAATGTCACAAGGAACTGGAACGCCAAAAGTTACCGTAGAAGTAGCATCAGGCAACTTGCAACGCCAAATTCAAGTGATTGATGGTGTTGCAGGAATCGTAGGAACGTCAGCCACCAAAATAGGTGTTATAACTGTTGTTTACAGTTATGCGGATGCCGTTGCTAAAGGATATACACCAGCAGCCGAACCGTTTTTGAACGCTCAAATAGCACAGTTTTATACTGAGCTTGCGGGAAATCAAAAACTTTGGATAATGGGTGTTGAGGACACAATGACGTTGACACAAATGGCCACATTGACCAATGCCAACGGAGCAAAGAAATTATTATTAGCTGCACAAGGGGAAATCTCTTTGTTGTATCTGACACGTAATCCTGCGGGAAGTTATGCGATGGTTGCTGCTAAGTTTTTGGACAAAGATGTCGAAGACGCAGTTCTGGTAAGTAAATCACTTGCTGAATATCAAAAAAACATTAACCGTCCAATCCGAATTTTATTAGATGGACGGACTAATGATCTTACGGTTCAACCAATCGATTTGAGTATTTCTGAAAATACTTATGTAGGCGTTGTTTTGGGTCGTGATTATGCAAAAGGATCGGCTATTCCTATTGGAGCTTATGCTTTGGCTAGAGCTTGTAAATATGGTGCACACATCAAGATTGGAAACGGACAAAATGGGCCATTAACGGCTACTCGTATCGGAGTAGGTGCTAGTAAAGATTTGGAGGCTTTCTATCCTGAAGAGTTGGACAATTTGAGTAATAAAGGCTACATCATTCCGACACGTCGTGATGGTGCTGCGGGTTACTACTTTGGTCGTGATAATATGGCTGGTGCTGATGATTTCCGCATTTTGGTTCACGGTCGAATTATTGACAAAGCACAGCGTGTAGCTGTGGCTACAGCCACACCACTTTTGGAAACAACTGTGCGTGTCAATGCTGACGGAACTATCAACGATGCCGATGCTAAACATTTGGAAAACATTGTTACCCAACAATTGAAATCCCAATTAGCTGGTCAAGTGAGTGATGTTGATGTGAACGTTCCCACGGATGCTAACATCATTAACACAAGCACTGGAGGAATTGAAGTAAAAGTGTTGCCACTAGGTTATTTGACCTGGATAAAAGTAACGATAGGTTTAACCGCTAATATTTAAAAAATGGCAAACGTAAATATAACATCCGATGAGTGTGCCTGGTCACGCTTTGAGATTAAAGTGTTGAATAGAACCATCAAAGGGCTTCGAGGTTTTGGCTTCAAAAAAGAAGTTGAAAAGGAGCATTTGTACGGTGCCGGTGATGAGCCTATCGATATTCAATCGGGTAACAAAAAAGGCTCTGGAAGCATCAAGGTTTTAGGCTTTGAAGCTGACGCAATGAATAAGGCTGCACGTGATGCAGGTTATGACGACATTACCGATGTGCCTCACGAAGCAATCGTAATTACTTGCGCGTTCAAAAAGAGAATTACTGATCCTGTTAAGACTTACATCGCTTCAGGTGTTGCCTTTTCTGAAAGCGGTGTCGATTTGGAGCAAAACGCTAAAATGAGAGAAATCACATTGCCCTACTTGGCAATGAATGTTCAACTGCCTTAAAATAAATAGGGGCTTCTAGGACAATATTCTAAAAGCCCCTTTTCTTAAAATTAAAAACAACAAAACAAAATGAAAAAAAACGAACAACCTGCCGGCAATCTTAAAGCCGCATTTGCTAACCGAAAAGCAAAAGAAGTTGAAAAACTTCAAGAAAATGACATTACACCATTTGTAGAAAGATTTGGTCAAGCCAAACTGGATGAATGGAAATCCGTTAACGGTGACCGTAAACTGATCTATCTAAAACACGATGCCGATTTAGCGGTTCTACGACCACCAACAGCGGACGACCTTGGTGATTATATGACACAAATTGGTACGAATGGCTTGAGTAAAGCCGTTGCCAGTGTTATGGAAGCGCTTTGGTTAGATGGTGATATTGCTCTTATTGACGATGAAGAAAAATTCATTTCTGTTTTCCTTCAGATAAACAACATCTTGGAGGGGAAAAAAGCCGAATACTTTCGCGCTTAGTTCTCAAGGAATAAAAGACTGCCAAAACAAAAAAGCTGGGATTGATTTCCTAATTGTTTTTGGAGCTATGAAATTCGGGTCGAATGCCTTGAAAGAATGGGGAGACGAAATTTTCTTTTACCGTACCGGAATTGCTCTTGAATTAGCCAAAAAAGAATCTACCTGATGAATAACACGATTGAATTTATTTTAAGAATGAAAGATATGATGAGTTCGAACATAACGAGAGTTAGTTCGAGCTCACAATCTGCGTTTAATAGAATGAGTCAATCTGCGAATCAGGTTACAGGTAGAAATCGAATTTTAGGAATGAGTTTTAACGAGTTGCAAAGGCAAATTAGAGACGTTGAAAATACGATTAGATCGAGTACAATACCTTCTCAAATTGAGGCGGCTCGTCGTGAATTATCAGCCTTGCAAAGCCAATCGGCTCGACATATAGGAAACATGAACGGCTCTAGCGGTTCCAGTTCTAGTGGACTTGGAATTGGTGGCGTTGCTATGGGCTCGATGATTGGAAACATTGCACAGCAAGGCATCTCAATGGCGGTTACAGCTATAAAAGATGGTATTGGCGAAATGATCGATAAAAGTATGGAAAAGGAGCAAGCCATTGTAGGCTTGACAACGTTCTTAGGTAAAGAAGGTGCTACCAGCGCATATAGAAATATACGTAAAGATGCTGATGTAACTCCATTTGATACTGCCACACTATTGGGAGCTAACCGCGCTTTGATTTCTGCGAATATTGATGCAGCTCGAGCGAGAAAGGATGTTATGAATTTAGGTAACGCTGTTTCTGCAACTAGTGACGGTAAAAATATGCCGGACGTAATGGCCAGAATGGCTCAAAATTTACAGCAAATTAAAAATAACGGTGTTGCCACGGGTATGGATATTAGACAATTTGGCTTTGCCGGAATGAACCTTCCCGAATTATTAAAGCGGTCTGGTCAGAAATCTGACGGAAATATTACTTATGAAATGATTGCCAAAGCATTTGAAGTGGCAAATAGTAAAGGAGGAATGTACGAAGGTGCCTTAGTGGCACAAGGACAAACCAAAGCGGGTAAATTATCTACAGCAAAAGACTTGTTTTCTAATGCTGCCTCAGATATGGGAGATGCCTTTTCGCCAGTAATTGTCAAATTATTGGATTTGGGAATCAAGTTTGCCAATGGTATTAGTTCATTTATAACACAAAACCAATCTTATATCGACGGATTCACTAACGCTATTGGAAAAGGAGTTGACTATATCATGCAAATGGTTAACGGTACCAGTGAATGGAGCGGATGGATTGACCTATTAATTGACCACTTTAATATCATTTGGGAGGTTGTAAAAAATGTAGGTATGCAACTTTGGAAATTTGTTAGCTCGATAATGGACTTTGTGAAAAACAGCCAAATATTAAAAGATATGTTCTCTATTATTGGCTTACAAATGCAAATGACGGGTAAAATAATAATGTGGTTAGTGGATAAAATAGTTTGGCTTTGGGAAAATGTTTTGAAGCCTATTTTAAATGCTGTCGATTGGGTTTATAAGCACATAACTGGTAGAGGTCTTGAGGCTAAAGTAACACATACGTTGATAACTCCTAAAAAACCGAAACCAGGAGACGATCCGTCTAAGTCTCCTCTAGGTTCTGCCGGTTCATTAGCAGCTACGAATGAAGCTTCAGGAAAAGCGGCAGGTGATACCGTTGCGGGAGCGGGTCCAAAAGTGGTAAATATAACTGTTGGGAAGTTCTTTGATAATTTACAATTTACGACAATGAACGCTGGAGAATCAGCTAATGAAATTGAAAGAATTGTTATGGAGTGCTTTGCCAGAGTGGTGTATAACGGTTCTAAAATGGTGTAATTATGAGTACTAACACGGTATTTGATCTATTCAAATTGTACAAGACTTATTTTTCTAATGCGCCTTATTTTGTTCCGAAAGAAGGTCAACAGCCTACTCAAGAGTTAGAATATGCTGTAGCAATGGAAAACCCTAGACCAAAAGGGAGTATTGATTATTCGCTTAAAAATATTGCTTTAAATAAAAAAGGACTTTACGGTCAGGATATTTGGTTCCCTATTGAATTGTGGAAATCAGGTAGAAAAATAATTGAAATTGAAGCTTGCACGGTTGGAGTTAATTTGGTTAAAGAAATCATTCGAAGCCAAGTAAGTGAGCGAAAAGGACGAGTTAAGGAGTGCTTTTTTCTTGATGATTATCGATTTAATATTAAAGGTTTTTTGATTGGCAAAAATCGAATTTTTCCTGAAGACCAAATCCAATATTTAAAAGATTGGTTTGAAACAACGGAACCAATAGAATTACACGGCGGTTATGTAGAGATATTTCTAGATGAAAGTTGTCGAGTTGCCGTTAGTAATTTAGACTTTCCTGAAGTACAAGGAAAAGCCCCTTGGATTCGACCTTTTACAATGACGCTAGAAACCGATTATATACAAGATTTAATTATACCATAAATGTTTTACCTAACCAGCGATATTACCATTGGGAACTATACCAAAGTAAAGCCATCAAAGGTTACTTGGAAAACAGATATAAACAGTTTTACCGATACGTGTACGATTGAGTTGCCTAGGATAAGTTATTTGAAAACGGTTAAAACCGCTACCGAAGATAAGCAAGAACCTAACGAACGTAAAGAGTACGTTTTTAAGGAAAATGACAAAATCAGCATTTCACTTGGTTATGATGGTAAGAACTCAAAGCGATTTGAGGGATTTATCAAAAGAGTCAATATGGGAATGCCTGTAAAAATTGAATGCGAAGGTTACAGCTATTTATTATATGATATCATGTTTAATAAAAGCTATCAAAATGTAACGGTTAAACAATTATTAACTGATCTATGCGCTGGAACTGAAATAGTATTGTCAAGTGAAATGCCATCGATTCCTTTAACGAATGTTCGTTTTAAGAATGCGACAGGAATTCAAGTTCTGGAATGGCTGCAAAAGGAATGCCATTTGGCAGTTTATTTCAATTTCAATGAGTTGTATGTCGGGACTCAGTTTGGTAAAAAAGGCAAAACGGTAAAGTTTCGTTTGGGTTGGAATACGATAAAGGAAGATGATTTTAAGCAACGAATAGTTGATAAAAATGTTCGCATTGTTATTCAGGAAAAGGACGGAAAAGGCGAGGTTAAAAAAACCAAGTCGGATGTTGAGAAATACGACAACGAAAAGGAGTTGAAAATCAAGGCAGGGATTCCTGCTGATTTATTGAAACAAATCGCCAATAGGTTACAAACTAAAAAGAATTACAACGGTTACGAAGGTAGCATATTGGCTTTTTTAGAACCAGCCACTAACAAAGGCGATGTTGCAGAAATAGATGGGTATAAATATCCTGATAAATCGGGTCGGTTTTTTGTAGAAAGTGTGGAGGGTGAATTTGGACCAGGAGGCGGGAGACAAAAAATACAATTAGGCTTTTTAACAACATTATAAATGGCAACACCGGAACAGATCAGAGCAAAGTTAAAAGAAATGGCCAAAAATGACGGTCCTGCTGTGAGTAACATTGCTAAAGTTAAATCGGTTGATGAAACTAAGGCAACTTGTGTACTAATTGATGAAGACGGTCAGGAAATTTTTGACGTTCGACTTCGCCCGGTTCTCACAGGAAAGAAAAGTTTTATCCTGGTGCCAAAAGTGGGAAGTTATGTGCTCGCTGTTCGTGTAGAAGATGATGACGATTGGATGGTAATTGCCGCCGATGAAATTGAAAAGATTGGGTATTACATTGAAACTTCCATTTTTGAAATAGATTCAACCGGGTTTCTTTTGAAAAAAGAGAATGAAACCTTAAAAAAAATAATGGTCGATTTGATTGGAGCAGTAAAGGCTATGAGTTTTACACTTACAACACCTGACACGATTAATGGGGCTACGACAGCTCTAGTTAATCTAGCGCAATTCACTGCTATTGAAATAAGGATTAATCAGTTTTTAAAATAGGTTTAAATTAATCAAATGAGTAAATGAATGATTTTTTATTAGACGAGGAGTTTGACCTACAAATAAACGATGGTGATTTTGTTGTCGGCGAAAGCACAGCGCAACATCAAAAAGTTTTGATTATAGCAGACAAAGGTGAGTTTAAAGAAGTGCCAATGAGAGGAGTTGGAGCGCACCGATTTTTAGAAGATCAAACACCAGATAATTTGGCTAGAGAAATTCGAACAGAATTCGCCGCCGATGGAATGACAGTAAATAAAATAAAAATCGCATCCGATTTGACTATTCAAGTAGATGCCAATTATTAGAATATGACAGTAACCGCATTAGTATTACAAACTTGGTTTGACATTGCTATCCAGCATACTGGAAACGCTTTGAATGCCGCTGCGATTGCTAATGCAAATGGAGGTCGCTGCACTACGGATGATATTGAAGCGGATGAGCAAATTATAATTCCTGAAGCTGTTTTGATGAACAAAAAAGAACTTCAGTATTTAGAATCAAAAAAGGCAATACCGGCCACAGCAAAAAGACGCCCGCCAGTTCCTCCCGGACTAGGTATAGGATATATGAAAATTGGGGTAAATTTTAAAATAGGATAAAATGGCAAGAACAACAACGGAAATTCACAATTCAATATTCGAATCTATTACTACGAATGCTGATTTAGCGACGCTTAACTCCACAAGTAAAGTTTCGATTTATCGGCTGTTTGTTTTTGTGATTTCTTATGCAATTTGGATGTTAGAAGTTTTATTTGATACCCACAAAACCCAAATAGACACCGCAATTCTCGAACAAAAATCAGGCACGCCACGTTGGTATAGAAAAATGGCTTTAGCTTTTCAATATGGCTTTGATTTGATTTATGATAGCGACCAGTTTGATAATACGGGTTTCACTACCGAAGAAATTGAAGCTTCGAAAATCATTAAATATTGCTCGGTAAAAGAAAGTTTAGAAAGCAATAAATTGACTATAAAAGTTGCCGGTGACGATGGCGATTTTCTTGTACCACTGACAGCTCCAGAACTTGAATCCTTTTCAGAATATATGCAGGAAATAAAATACGCGGGTGTTGGACTTAATATTTTGAACAATCCCGCCGATCGTTTGATTTTGACAATGGATGTTTATAGAGATGTTTTGGTTATAGACCAAACCGGTACTAGCATCAAGAACGGAGGCAAACCAATTGAGGCAGCTATTAAAGCCTATATGAAAAATTTACCATTCGATGGTGAGTTGGTTCTGAATGATTTGATTGCTAGTCTTAGAACGGTTGATGGTGTCAATAATGTGAATATTGTTACAGCCACAGCAAGTCATTATGATGCCGTGATAGGTTTTAGCGACTTCGCTGTGATCAGCGTAAGAACCATTCCTAGAAGTGGCTATTTTGAAGTGGGAAGTTTGAATGTAGGAGTTTTTGAAAGTGGAAATTTTAGCAGTGTGAGCTATGTGGTATAATATCGATTATAATAAGTTGGCTTTATTGATGCTTCCTAGTTTTCTAAGGAAACCAATACTTACGGCTTATTTACAATCACTCCTGGTACCACTAGAAACTTTGCACACTGAATGGCTACAAAAACGGTCGGACGATTGGTACGCGCTCAACCATACCGGACAGGTTTACTCCCTTAGAAACGTCTTGAATGATAAACTTGACGAAGGTTCGAGACGAATTTTTATAAGTGGTGGAAACGCTTACCCGAGAAAATACATTTATACAACGGCAGAAAATAAGCCAAAGTTTCTTGGCAAATTATTCATTAACCAAAATGCGGAGTTTTTGAATAATGGCTTTGATTTCGTGGTTCACGCTCCACAGGAAGTAATTGATACACAAATAAACGAATTGAACGCCTTAATTATTAAATACAAATTAGCGTCGAAACGCTACCAAATATTAGCCACATGAATACTATAAATTTTAATCAAAGCGGCGGTTTTCCATTCGAAACCAATATCCTCGATGAGATGCAAAAAGCGTATGAAATATTCAACGCGCTTGGATCTATTGCGGGTAATTTTTCTATCATATCGGGTTGTGATGTCGTAGGAGCCACGGCAGCCAATGGAGTTGTTTTTATTAACGGCGAAGTTTTGCCATTCGTTGGTGGAACCGTTACTACAAATGTGAAAATTGTTGAAGCCATTACGCCTTTGGAATTCGAAGATTTAAACACTCGGGACGTGATTTACAAACGCCACGCTACTTTTGGAACCGCGGCGGTGGTTTATCCTTGGGCTGATTTTAAACGACCAATCCCTACGAAAGATTTGGCGGCATTGTTCACTGGAATTGCTGACCAATTTAACGTTATAATCACAAAATTAAATACAATTCAAGTAGGCGCGCAAGTGCAACAACCTACAGATTGGAACGCCATCACAGGCGTTACAAGATTGTTAAATAAGCCGGATTTAAGCAACCCCTTTTTGTATAAGGGCACGTTTTCAGTTGGTGAAATTACATCCGCCGATTTAAAAATGGACATCATCATTCCTGATGTTGGCACTGCAAGTTATATAGTTGTTGGCTCACTTGTGTCAACTGGCCTCAACTGGAATGATGACAATGACGTAATATGGGTTGTTAAAACCAAGACTTCAACAGGTTTCTCACTTTTACTACGCGAGGTGTCTGGAAATGTCCAAAGCCTTCACTTTAATTATGCACTTATCGAAATTTAAATAAAAATACATTATGGCCTTACAATCTTTAACCGATTTAAAAAATTTCTTTAAAACTAATTTCATTCCTACTCAACAACAGTTTTGGGATATGCTAGACTCTTTTCGCCACAAGAGCGATAAAGTATCAGCGACCGACATTGATGGGCTTACTACTTTGTTGGCCGCTAAGGCAAGTAATGAGGCTTTTAATTCTCACACATCCGCCGAGAATGCGCACGCGGGATTGTTTGGAGCTTTGCGGACTTGGGTAAGTGGGCAAATTGCGGGTATAACAGTTGGCTCTACTCCTTTGGGTTCTATCACGCCTTCTACAACTATTCCGGCAACTATAAACGTTCACGGTTTTGCGGCCGCATCGGGTACCTATGGTAATTGCGGTGGTATGATTGTTCCCGCTAATTCAATTGCTTTCTTAGCGAGAGTTGGTGGGTTTTGGACTGTTAGTGCGACCACATTTGATGTTTCGGGGAAGGTGAATGTTTCGGACGTTATTAATAATCTTAATTCAACTTCAATTGTAAATCCATTGAGCGCAAATCAAGGAACTGTTTTAGATAAAAAATTAGTCAATAAAGCTGATTTAATTGATGGAAAAAATTTATTTAATCCATTAGATGCTGATGTTTTAAGAGGCTCTGTTATTGCTATAACAGGAACTATTTGGGGTGGATCTGCTTCAACTACAGTTACTGGCTTTATGAAAGTTAGTCCAGGTCAAACTATTGTTTGTAATAAAACAAAAACAACGGAATATCATAATTTTTACGACATAAATAAAGTTAGAATAAGTTCCTTAATAGGTTCAGCAGCTTTAGTAGCACCTGTTGGTGCTGCTTATTTACGAATGACTTTATCAATTACATCAACAGAAGATATAATTGCGGCTAATTGTCAAGTTGAAGCAGGAACAGTATCGACTTCTTATGAACCTTTTGGGGGCAAGGTTTCCTTAACTCAAATTCCAAGTACTATTCCAACTAAGGTCGAAGTTACAAGTATTGTAGAAAATTACAACTATTCTGCGAAAAAAGTAGGTAAAAACCTTTTAAATGAATCTGCTCAAATAATAGGGATGTTAAATGCAGATGGCACAATTAATACAGCTAGTACTAATAATAGAACTTCTCAATTAATACCTATTTTAAGTTCACAAGATATTTGTCATAATGGCTTTGGTCAATCATCAAATATTGTAGAATATGATGTTAATGGTGTATTTATTAAAAATACAAGTATGAGTTTTTTAAATTATATAACAACTACTTCAACTACTAAATTTATTAGATATGGATGGTGGATTAGTGTTGTAAATAATCAAATTGAGTATGGAAGAATACTTACACAATTTAAGCCATACGGTCTAGTTGTTGATGAAGTTTTAGGAAAAACATCTTTAGCATCTATTGCTGGTATGGCTAATAAAGTTTCATTGCCGTCTTTACTAATTGAATTTGTTGAGCATAAATCTGCAATATACTTTAAACCTATAATGAAAAGGTGGATTGAAGGTTTGTTTTTTGTTAGATTTGACAACTATGGTTTTTCTTCTTATAAAAATAGAGCTATATCAAAATATACAACTGCTGGAACAAGGACTGTTTCTGTTTCTCTTTATAATGCAGATTTTGATAAAATAGAAGGCGTGACATCCTCTTTGGTTGTTATCGCTAAAAACACTGCGACAACAGGTTGTTTAAATCAAATTGGAGATAGTTATATAGCTCCTGGACTTATCTTAAAAAGAATTTCTGATTTACTTCCTGCTATTACATTTTGTGGTGCTTTAGAAGGACACTCTGGTTTGGCACGCCCCGATATTGTAAGTCAAGGAGTTTCGGGATGGAAATTGAATGATCATTTTACAAGAGTAAAGGCAACATCAGGGCTTCATTCATTCCTGCTTCACCCACAAGACCCTTATAAATATTATGGCGATACCGCAACTTGGAAAAGTGCCTATGATGTAGGAGTAAATTCAGAAAAATATGATACTGCAGTTAGAAGTGGAATAAGTAATACAACTTATAGACCAACTACACCAGCAGTTAATGATTTAATCTATGATGGATTAGCTACATTAAAATTTTTCAAATGGGATGGCGTTGCTTGGGTAGAAGTTTTAGAAAGTTCTTTAACATTTACGGTTAACTACGCTAAATATATTAGTGTTTATCAATTAAATGCACCTAATATAGTGACAATACTTACCGGAATAAATGATTTTGCTAGTGTTGATTTTGAAAGCTTTAGTGCCGGAACTAGACAAACTACTTTAAATACTTTTAAAACTCAAATGGATTCTTTAATTGCAAGCATAAAAAGCTATTCATCTACAATACCAATTGGAGTTTGTTTATCTACTTCTGCTTTTAGCTCTGATGATACTACAGAGTTTGTGGCTTGGAAAAATGCAAATATGTACCAATTAAGAGAATTTGTAATAGCCAATTACGACAATAGAAGTGCAGAGAAAATATTTGTAGTAGATGTAGCAAGTTCTTTAGACCCTGATTTTGCTTGGTCAGTAAAGGCAGAAAGTCCTTTTCCAGAATATACAGCATCAGCAGTTGTTGGTTCTATTGCAACAGAAATTAGAAGAATGACTACAGATGCAATACATCCAGATCACGGTGGGTACGACCAAATAGGTACAAGATTAGCTGCATTTGTTCAATATGCTAGAAGTTTGTAATTTTTGTTTTGACAGCTAGTAATAACTAAAGAAATTCTCAGGAGTACGGGAAGTAAAAAATAGTCCTCCAACATTTTTAACTCTTACCACAGAATTTAAAAATATAGCACCAAAGCCACACCGTTGGAGGACGTAAGTCTTCTATGGTGTGGCTTTGCTATTTTAATAATTCTGTGGTAATGCAAAAGTAATTTAAATTTATAGATATGGCAAAGGATTTTAAGTATAAACCACAATACGGTGTGATTGTGATTTGTGAAAATGAGGAGGAGCAAAAGAAAGTTTTTCAGGAGCTTCAAGAACAAGGTAAAAAACTAAAAGTAGTAACCACATGAAAATAATAGTAGAAAACAGCACGAAAAACTTTGAGAGTTACCGTGCGCAAAGAGTGAAATCATTGTTTAACGCTGAGGACGGCTCAAGCTTCAAGACTGAGGCCACCATTGATATTGATGATTTGGATTGGGGGATCGGTTTAATTGTGGGTGCGTCAGGTTCAGGCAAGACCTCGATAGGAAAACAATTTTTTGGAGACAATAAAATTTATGATTTGTACAAAGGTTGGGATTGTTCCAAGCCTGTTATTGATTGCATTTTGCCTGATGGCGATTTCAATACAGCAACTGGAGCATTGGCCGCCGTGGGTCTTGGAGATGTTCCCAGTTGGTTAAGGCCATTCAATGCTTTATCGAACGGTCAACAGTTTAGAGCGGGATTAGCGCGGTTAGTTACCGAAGCGCCGAACGAGGCCGTTGTTGATGAATTCACAAGCGTTGTAGATAGACAAATTGCCAAAATTGGAGCGTTGGCGTTCGCCAAGAACTGGCGAAGGAACAAGGGAAAGAAAGTGGTTTTGTTATCGTGCCACTATGATATTATTGAGTGGTTGCAACCGGACTGGGTATATGATGTAAATACCAAAGTATTAAAAAAAAAATTGAAATCGGGAAACGGCCAGACATCAAACTTGAAGTTTGGAAGGTCAACGGAACTTACTGGAAGTTGTTTGCAGCGCATTATTATTTAGACTTGCCACATCCACCGGCAGCGGAGTATTTCGTTGGCGTTGTAGATGGCGAGCTTGTGGCGCATGTTGCAGTTTGCCCTATGTTTACGGCTAACGCATATCGAGCGACTCGGTTGGTTGTTATGCCGGAATGGCAAGGAGCGGGAGTTGGAACGGCTTTTTTAAATGAAGTTATGCAATACCACCTCGAGGGTAACGGGAGGTGTCAAAGAAAATATCACACGTTCTTTCATACTTCGCACCCACAATTATGCGGTTACTTGCGAAATGCTGACGTTTGGAAACAAACTAACGCTATTCTTTATGGCGCGAATAAGTCACGGAGTAACGCCAGTATTACTAAAACTAGTAAAAAAGGCACTATAACCGGGTGTGGCTATGGCGGCCACTTTCGAGCAGTTCAAAGTTTTAAATATTTAGGAAAATGAAAAAATTAAGAGTTTTTATAAGCGGCACAAAGTATTTTGGTCAAGAAGTATTTCGGTTGTGCAATAGTTTGGAGTTTGTAGAAATTGTGGGCGTTTGCACTCCGATTGGCGATAGACACATGATGAAAATGGCGAAACTGTTTAACATTCCAGTTGTGCCCGGTGGCACGCTAAAAGCGGATACGTTGCCCGATAATGTTGATTTGGGTATAACTGCGCATTCGTTTGATTATATTGGCACAAAGACGCGCTATAAGGCTAACATTGGTTGGATAGGTTATCACCCAAGTTTGTTGCCCCGGCATCGTGGCCGCTCTTCCATTGAGTGGGCGGTTCGTATGCGTGACGCTATTACAGGCGGCACTGTGTTCTGGCTTAACTCGGGGATTGATCGTGGCGATATAGCGTATCAGGATATATGTTTCATTGACCCGAAAATGTATGGAATGGAGCCACGTAAAGCAGCAAAACTATTGTGGGAACACGAATTACAGCCAATGGGGTTAAGGCTGTTAGAGAAAGCCCTGTGTGATATTCACGCGGGTATAATTATAAAGAACCCGCAGCAAAAGGAGTACAGCACTTTTGAACCGAACACGGACGGCAAGGATATATTTAAACCTGATTTATTGATGTTGGAGAGTGGTATTTATTTAAAGGGTGTTTAAATATGCTTTAAACTGTGGTTAAAGGTCGGCTCATTATGTGCTGACCTTTGCTGTTTTTGCTCAAAAAAAAGGAAATTTTGTTTTTGAATATGGGAAATTTGGATTTTGCGATTATAAAACCCTAGCCTTAGTATGTGTTTTCATAAAATAGAGAAACAATATCAATGTGTTGACTAATTTTGTTATTTTTACAAGAAAAATTCTAACAATGAAATTTTCAGTATCGAATCTCAATAAATTTCTATTTTTCAAATTACCTTCTGCATTTATTTGCGGAGTTCGTGTCAAACAAATAGAAGATGCAAAATGTGTAGTCACGGTAAAGCACCGTTGGCTCAACCAAAATCCATTCAACTCCATGTATTTTGCTGTACAAGCTATGGCTGCTGAACTTTCAACAGGAGCATTGGTGATGATTCATATTCAAAACAGCGGAAAAAAAATTTCGATGTTAGTAGCCAATAATAAATCTAATTTTTCTAAAAAAGCCACAGGAAGAATCACTTTTGAATGCCTTGATGGAAATCTAGCAGCAAAAACTATTCAAGAAGCGATTGAAACGGGCGAAGGAAAAACTTTTTGGATGAAATCAATTGGGAAAAACGAAAAAGGAGAACAAGTATCCGAAATGGATTTCGAATGGAGTGTTAGAACGAAAAGGGATTGATTTCAAACTTTTTAGGTCATAAAAAAAAGCTTCGTTTGTTGAAACGAAGCTTTTTTAAATATAATACTTAGTGAATTAATAATAATTTATAGCCCAAAAGCCAACCTATATTTGTTCTATTTTGCGAACTGTACAAATTTATATAAACTAAATCGAGATAGTCTTAAAATTATATTAAAGTTTTTCCCAAATTCGTAATTATTTTTTTTGACTAAAAAAAACATAATTATTAAATTTATTTAAAAGGTGACAATTTGACATTTTTTAAGTTTTGGCAGTACTTTTGTATTCAAATGAAACGAATAAAAATGAAGTTTAAAAATTTTTTTAAAAAAAGAACAAGAATGGCGACAGAGAATAAGCTAAACGATGAAATTGTTGATCAAAATTCAATTGAAAACAATGAAAATAATTCTGATACATCCGAAGCTTCAATTGAAGAAAGAGTAGAAGAAATATCAATGGAGGAACAATTATCACAAGATTTAGCTTCTGAAAAGGATAAATTTTTGCGTTTATTTGCTGAATTCGAAAACTACAAACGCAGAACGGCAAGAGAACGTATCGAGTTGTTTAAAACCGCAAATAAAGATGTTTTACTAGCTTTGTTGCCTGTTTTAGATGATTTTGACAGAGCTTTGGCAGAGATAAAAAAAACGGATGACAATATCCTAATAAAAGGGGTTGAACTTATTCAAGAAAAATTAAAAAGCACTTTATTTTCGAAAGGTTTAGAAGAAGTTGAAATAAAAGCAGGAGATGCTTTTGATGCTGATTTTGCAGAAGCAATAACTCAAATTCCTGCTCCATCGCCAAAGTTGAAAGGAAAAATTGTTGATGTAATTGAAAAAGGATACAAATTGGGCGACAAAATTATTCGTTTTCCAAAAGTGGTAATCGGTCAGTAGGGACACTATTTGTCGCGTCTAGAATAATGGAGGAGACGCAATAAATTGTGACAATAACTACTAATTCAAAAAAATAAAAATGAAAAAAGATTTTTACGAAATACTGGGCATCAATAAAAATGCAGATGCTGCCGAAATCAAAAAGGCATACAGAAAAAAAGCACTCGAATTTCACCCTGATAAAAATCCAGACAATTCGGAAGCGGAAGAAAAATTTAAATTAGCTGCCGAAGCCTATGAAGTACTAAGTGACCCTCAGAAAAAAGCAAAATACGATCAATTCGGTAATCAAGCTTTTGATGGTTCAGGTGGTTATGGCGCTGGGCATGGCGGAATGAATATGGATGATATATTCAGTCAATTTGGAGATATTTTCGGAAGCTCTTTTGGCGGAGGCGGAGGCGGTTTTAGCGGAGGCGGAGCAAATCGTCGTGTTAAAGGAAGTAATCTTCGTATCAAAGTAAAATTGACTTTAGAAGAAGTTGCTAATGGAGTTGAGAAGAAAGTAAAAGTAAAAAGAAAAATACAAGCTTCAGGAGTTACTTACAAAACGTGTTCTACTTGTCACGGTCAGGGTCAAGTAATGCGTGTGACAAATACTATTTTGGGTAGAATGCAATCCGCATCAACTTGCCCAACTTGTGGCGGAACGGGACAAATTTTAGATAAAAAACCATCGCAAGCCGACTCTCAAGGTATGATTCTAGAAGATGAAACCGTTACCATAAAAATCCCAGCTGGAGTGGTTGAC
Source organism: Flavobacterium sp. (assembly GCA_043770265.1). Classification (GTDB taxonomy): domain Bacteria; phylum Bacteroidota; class Bacteroidia; order Flavobacteriales; family Flavobacteriaceae; genus Flavobacterium. The sequence continues at coordinate 34,653 of JAYVIK010000116.1, forward strand.
GGGATGCAACTCAAAGTTTCCAATAAAGGAAATGATGCTCCAGGCAACAGCGTTCCAGGAGATTTAATTGTTGCCATTGAGGAAATTGAACACGAGTTCTTAAAACGTGAAGGCGAAAATTTACACTACGATTTATATATCAGTTTTTCAGAAGCTGTGCTAGGAATTTCAAAAGATATTTCAGCCATCAACGGAAAAGTGAGAATCAAACTCGACGAAGGCATTCAATCAGGTAAAATACTGAGATTAAAAGGAAAAGGGATTACTAACATAAACGGTTATGGAGCTGGAGATTTGTTAGTTCACGTCAATGTTTGGACACCAAAAATACTTAATAAGGACCAAAAACAGTTTTTTGAAAACAATCTCGAAAACGATAATTTTATTCCAAATCCTGAAAAAAGTGATAAGTCCTTTTTCGAAAAGGTAAAAGATATGTTTTCATAATTTTAATTATGATAATTTTTCCCATCCTTGTGAAAACAAGGGTGGGTTTTTTGTTTTATTTAACACCTTAGTTCGCCCTATTTTTCTACTTTTACCAACCCTAGTTCAAAAGTGCTGAACCTGTCTGCCGATAGGCATCCTGGGGAAATAATCTTAATACCTGTATGAGTAATATACTTGAAGTAAAAAATGTTGTCAAGAAGTATGGCGATTTCGTTGCTCTAAATGAAGTTTCGCTAACCATCCCAAAAGGTAGTATTTATGGGCTTTTAGGTCCAAATGGTGCTGGAAAAACATCACTGATCCGAATCATCAACCAAATAACGATGCCTGATAGTGGCGAGATTATTTTGGATGGTGAAAAACTAAGTCCAAAACATGTTTCCCATATTGGTTATTTACCCGAAGAACGCGGTTTGTATAAATCGATGAAAGTGGGGGAGCAATGCTTGTATTTGGCACAAATGAAAGGACTTACGAAAGCTGAAGCCAAAAAACAATTGGAATATTGGTTCGAAAGATTAGGTATTCAAGGCTGGTGGAACAAGAAAATTCAGGAACTTTCTAAAGGGATGGCACAAAAGGTGCAATTTGTAGTTTGCGTTTTGCATAAGCCCAAGTTATTAATATTTGACGAGCCCTTTTCAGGTTTCGATCCTGTAAATGCAAATGTGATAAAAGATGAAATCTTAGAATTACAAAAACAAGGTTCTACTATAATTTTCTCTACTCATCGTATGGAAAGTGTCGAAGAATTGTGCGATCATATTGCCTTAATTCACAAATCGAACAAACTAATCGAAGGTAGTTTAGACCAAGTGAAACGAAAATTCAGAACCAATAGTTTTGAAGTGGGTATTTTATCCGATAATGTAGAAGGTCTGATGTTTGACATTACCCAAAAATTCAAAGTAGCGCAAACGAATTTCAAATCGCTCAACAACGAAATTAAACTCGAAGTTCAATTAGGTAATGCCTTACCCAACGAACTATTGAACCTACTGACGCAAAGAGGTCAAGTAACCCATTTTCTGGAAAAAATTCCAAGCGTCAACGATATATTTATTCAAGCAGTTAGTGAAAAATAATTGTTTTACGACTTCTAACTTCTAACTTTTCTAACTTCTAACTTTTTTAAATGAGTATAATAGCATTAATAATAAAGAGAGAATTCGTTGCCAAAGTGCGCAATAAATCATTCATAGTCATGACTTTTTTGAGTCCGTTGCTTTTTGTTGGAATAGCCGTTTTTGTAGGTTATTTGAGTTCAATGAAAGCCGATACAAAACAAGTCGCTATTCACGATGAAACAGGTTTGTTTGCCAAAGAATTTTTATTATTGAATAAAAATGATGCAGAATATAAATATCTGGATTTAATAGCAATAGACATTAAATCTCTGAAAGATAGCATCACAAATGAGAGCTATGAAGGATTGCTTTATATCCCTAAAGTTACTAATGAAAAGGAATTAGAAAGTAAAATCCAATATATTTCCAATGAAAGTCCCAGTTTGTCATTTATTGAAAATATACAAGATGTCATTGCTCAAAAGCTCACCAAAGAAAACTACCAAAAAGCAAATTTAGACACTTTAGCCATAACCAATGCGGAGTCGAAAGTGGCTATAAGTTTGGCCAAAGCTTCAGGAGAACAAAGTGTAAAAGGACTCAACGAAATTAAAATTGCCATCGGAGGAGCTTTTGGTTACCTTATAATGATGTTCATTATTATTTACGGCAATATGGTCATGCGAAGTGTCATCGAAGAAAAGACCAGTCGCATTGTCGAAATTATCATTTCCTCAGTAAAACCATTCCAACTAATGATGGGAAAAATCATCGGAACCTCATTAGCAGGATTGTTGCAATTCTTTATTTGGGCCATCATAGGATTATCAATGATGCTAGTAGCTTCTTACTTTTTAGGATTAGAAACTTGTCCCGCACCAAAATTACCTGGCGACGCAATGCAAACAGCGCATCAACAAATGACTGGAACCGCACAAATGTATGTCCAAGAATTATGGGAATTACCCATCGCCACTATTCTAATTAGTTTTGTCATTTATTTCATTGGTGGTTACTTTTTGTATAGTTCGTTTTATGCCTCCATTGGAGCTGCGGTCGATAACGAAACCGATTCACAACAGTTTCTTTTACCCATCATTATGCCATTAGTTCTAGCAGTTTACATCGGATTTTTCACTGTAATCAATGATCCTCACGGAACAATCGCCACCGTATTTTCTATGATTCCGCTCACATCACCTATTGTAATGCTGATGCGAATTCCGTTTGGAGTTCCTTGGTGGCAAATTGCTATTTCTATCACGATACTTTTTGCAACCTTCTTTTTTGTAGTTTGGTTTGCCTCTAAAATATATCGAGTAGGAATATTAATGTATGGTAAAAAACCAACCTGGAAAGAAATGTATAAATGGTTGAAGTATTAAATTCCAAAAAACAAAAAACAAATTCCAAAGAAGAAATTCCAAATTCCAATAATTTAAAATTTGAAAATCACGAAGAATGAGTAAAATATTAATCATAGAAGACGAAGCTGCTATTCGAAGAGTACTCACCAAAATACTTTCCGAAGAGAACGATTCTTATCAAGTTGAAGATGCAGAAGATGGACTTCAAGGCTTAGAAAAAATAAAAAACAACGACTACGACCTCGTTTTGTGTGACATAAAAATGCCCAAAATGGACGGAGTAGAAGTGCTCGAAGCGGTCAAAAAAATAAAACCCGAAATCCCGATGGTGATGATTTCTGGTCACGGCGATATGGAAACCGCTATTCAAACTATGCGTTTGGGCGCTTTTGATTATATCTCGAAACCACCAGATTTAAACCGATTGTTGAATACAGTCCGCAATGCTTTAGACAGAAAACAACTCGTGGTTGAGAATAAAATTCTAAAGAAAAAGGTCAGTAAGAATTACGAAATGATTGGCGAAAGCGAACCCATCAATCGAATCAAATTGATGATAGAAAAAGTCGCTCAAACCGAAGCCAGAGTTTTGGTCACAGGACCCAACGGAACTGGAAAAGAATTGGTTGCCCATCAATTGCACGAAAAAAGTCAACGAGCGAGTTTCCCTTTAATCGAAGTGAATTGTGCCGCAATTCCAAGCGAATTAATCGAAAGTGAATTGTTTGGTCATGTGAAAGGTGCTTTTACGTCGGCAGTGAAAGATCGTGCAGGAAAATTTGAAGCTGCAGATAAAGGAACGATATTTTTGGATGAAATTGGCGATATGAGTCTCTCGGCTCAGGCCAAAGTATTGCGAGCTTTACAAGAAAATATGATTACCCGAGTGGGTGCCGATAAAGATATTAAAGTAGATGTTCGTGTTATTGCGGCAACTAATAAAGATTTGAAAAAGGAAATTGCCGAAGGTCGTTTCCGAGAAGATTTGTACCATCGATTGGCAGTGATTTTAATTAACGTACCTTCGCTGAACGAAAGGAGAGACGATATTCCGTTGTTGATATCCCATTTCGCTGAGAAAATTGCTTCCGAGCAAGGAAATACAGTAAAACATTTTTCCAAAGAAGCAGTTACCTTATTACAAGAATACGACTGGACGGGAAATATTCGCGAACTCAGAAATGTGGTAGAACGATTGATAATTCTGGGCGGAAACGAAATCTCAGAAAGCGACGTGCAATTGTTTGCTTCAAAATAAAAAGCCCCCTAGCTCCTGAAAAGTCGTTACAGGCTCTCGAAAGGGGAACTAAAAACAAGGATTAAACAATATTTTAGATGCTTTAGATTTCCAAATCTACAATCCTAAATCTAAAATCAAAAATCGGAAAATGAAACTAAAAAAAATAAACGAAAACCTTCAAGAAAATCTTGTAGAAAACGGTTTGACCGAAGCGAATGAAATGCAAAAAGAAACTTTTTCGACACTGAAAAGTGGTGCCGATTGTATTATTATTGCACCAAATGGAAGCGGAAAAACGACAACAATTGTTATCAATGTGATTCAAAAATTGGCTGGAACTAGTGAAGAATCGCCTCGTGCCTTGATTATAGTGGAAGACAAAGCCAAGGTTTTAGAAATGGTAGCCCTTTTTGAAAAATTCGGAAAGAATTCAGGTTTAGAATTCTATGGCGTTCACGATAAAGGAGATACGGATTATGATAAAAATTATATCTCCACAGGAATCGATGTTTTGATTGGAACACCTAATAAATTGAATGATTTGTTCAGTTCAGCAGGATATAATGTTAACCGACTACGAATGTTAATTCTAGACGATGCCGATCCAATTTTGAAATTGCGTCACGAAATTAAAATTATGCGCATTTCGAATAGCATAGCCAAAACACAACGCCTAATTTTCACGGATGTTATAACAGAAAGAATTGAAATATTAGTAGAAAAAATGTTGGTAGAGCCTTTTGAGTTCGATTTTGAAGGAGAAGAGGATTTTGAAGACGAGGACTCAGAAGAAGGTATTGATTTTGAAGAGGAAGACGATAGTCTCGGGGAAGAAGAGTAATTATTTTAACGGCAATAATAAACAATTAACTATCAACAACAAACAATATTATGGGATTAATGAAAGTATTTTCGGGAAGTGAAATATTAGCAGTTTCGCTTAAGAGTAAAATTGAAGCAATAGGAGTAGAGACCGTTATTCGGGATAACAACCAGTCTAATGTGTTTCCAAGTATGGACAATGCAAAAGCTGTTGAATTGTTTATTCAGGAAACTGATTTTTCAAAAGTCAATCCGGTAATTGAGGAGTTTAGATTGAATATTTAACTGCTCCGCAAAGTCTCCGACTTTGAGGATGTGTTTTTCAGTCTCCGACTGACCATTTTAAAATAATAAAATTAAATAATGAAATATAAAATGCTAGTTGTCGATATGGACGACACTTTGTTGACCGACGACCACCTAATATCAAACGAAAATAAGGAAATGCTTTTGAAAGCACAAGAAATAGGTGTTTATGTGGTTTTGGCCTCTGGCAGACCGACATCCGCAATGTTAAATTATGCCAAAGAATTGCAATGCGATATCAATAATTCGTACATGATTTCATTCAATGGCTCAACGATCATAGATTTAAAAGATGACAAAGTACTTTTTGAACACTCCTTGACCAAAGAACAAATTCATTCCATTTACGATTTCAGTAAACAAAATAACACACATATTATCACTTATTTAGATGGTAAAATCATCAGCGAGACAAGCTCAGAATATATTGATGTTGAAAGTACTATTACTGGTCTAGAGCATATAATTGTTCCAAGTTTTAAAGAGGCGGTAACCACATCTGCGGTAAAATGTTTATTGCTAGAAGAACCCAGTTATCTCAAAACTGTAGAACCTTTACTAAAAAGTGCTATGCCCGATTTGAGTGTTTGTATGTCGAAACCCTTTTTCTTGGAAGCCGCACCAAATGGCGTTGACAAAGGAGCTGCTGTTCAAATATTAGCCGAAAAACTCAACATTGATTCAAGCGAAATCATCGCCATAGGAAATGCTGGAAACGATTTAACAATGGTGCAATATGCCGGATTGGGCGTTTGGGTTGATAATGTCGA
>JAYVIK010000117.1:0-14533 GCA_043770265.1 Flavobacterium sp.
GTAAAAGGATTTCTTGGATTCAATTTAATTGCATTAATTTGCAAAAGTAATTCGGCAGTTTTCTCGGCAGTATCTTTATTAAATATCATAGTACAAATGTATAAAGTTTTTGTGAACGACAAACCACTTTTTTTGACAAATGAAATCTCCAAAGAGACCAATTTTCAGTTATTCCTATTAGAAAGTGTTGATATAGTTCAACTTATCGTTAAAATTTTTCAAAATAAAATTCAAAAAGCCTATCTCTATCATCCCGATGAAAAAGAGATTATGAAGACTTTGAAATCAAAAATCCCTGTTTCTAAAGCTGGTGGCGGATTAGTTTACAATAAAAAAGGAGAAGTTTTATTCATTTTCAGAAGCGGAAAATGGGATTTACCCAAAGGTGGCACTGAAAAAGGCGAAGATATTGAAGATACCGCGATGCGAGAAGTCGAAGAAGAAACTGGAGTCAATAAACTTCGAATTACTAAAAAACTTCAAAAAACCTATCACATTTTTAAACGAAATGGGGTTTATAAACTAAAAATCACACATTGGTTCGAAATGCATTCTGATTATGAAGGAATTCCTGTAGGGCAAATCGAAGAAGGAATTGAAAAAGCTGTTTGGCTCAATCCAAATGAAATTCCCGAAGTATTAAAAAAATCATACGAAAATATCAAGTTGCTGTTTGAAGAATAGAGTATTTATTCTATCTAGTTTATTTACATAAGGCTACAGATATTTTTTAATTGTTCCTTAGTTTCTGTTTTCTGAACTGAATTCTGACAATAATCTATATTCACTCGCTTCCGCATACTTATCTTTTATCCTCACAAACCTCATCTTCTAAAATTATAAAACATTTATTCTAAATGTTTTTTATTTTTTTTAAATGTAACAATTAGATTGTTTTACTACTAATGGAACAAATCAAAAATCAATCAAATGAAAAAAATTTTACTCTTATTCGTCATAGTTACCAATTTTTTAAACGCCCAATCCTTCTCTATTAACGGCAAAATTGCGCTCGAGGATAATAAAAAAATGGCCGTTACTTCTGTTTTTCTGTATCCAGAAAATAATCAAAACTTTTTAAAAGTAGTTGTTATTGATGATGCAGGAAACTTTGCCTTTCAGGGCATTAAGGCGGGTAATTATGAACTTAAAATCGATGCTCTAGGTTTTGAATCATACAAGAGTGCTGTCTTTACTATCGTTGATAAAAATATTACATTGCCTCTAATAGTTTTAAAAATTGCAACTTCAGAATTAAAGGAAGTAGTCATCAAAAAGGAAAAACCAATGGTACAAGTACTAGCGGATAAAACTGTTTTTAATGTAGAAAACACAATCAATGCCACAGGAACTTCCGGATTTGAATTGTTGCGTAAAGCGCCCGGAGTGGTTATAGATAATAATGACAACCTTATTGTTGAAGGAAAATCTGGTGTGTTGATATATATTGATGGGAAACAATCTTTTCTTACAGGAACAGATTTGTCCAATTATTTAAAAACAATTCAGTCCACAGATATTGAGGCAATTGAGATTATTACCCAACCGTCTTCTAAATATGATGCGGCAGGAAACGCGGGTATCATCAACATCAAACTCAAAAAGAACAAAAATTTCGGAACCAATGGCAGCCTCAGTTCGGGTTATAATTATGGGAAATTTGGCACATCGATAAATGCTGTCTCTTTCAACAATAGAAATAAAAAAAATAACATTTATGGGAATTATAGCAACCGATTTGGTAGCAATTATAATTATATTAATCTAAACCGTTTGCAAAGCAGCACTATTTTCGATTCCCGTTCGACAACAGTAAGCCAAGTAAATGCCAATAATTTAAAATTGGGATATGACTTTTATTCTAATTCACGAAATACTTTTGGAATGGTAGTTAGTGGTAATTTTAATAATTCATTTTCGAACGGAAATACACGAACACCCATTAGCAAAAGCAATTCATCATCTATAGACAGAATTTTAGTAGCTAGAAGCGATGCTCATAATAACAATTACAATTTGTATTCAAACCTTAATTACAAATTTCAAGATACTACAGACACCTCCTTTACAGCCGATCTTGATTACGGAAAGTACAAAAGCGATAGAAGTAATTTTCAACCTAACTATTATTTTAATGATACTGAAACTAACGTTTTAGGTCAGTCGATTAATGCTCAAAACACGCCAATCCAAATAGATATTTTTTCTTTAAAAAGCGACTACGAACAAAGACTTTTTAAAGGAAAGTTTGGAGTAGGATTCAAAACTTCTTTGGTTAAAACCAATAATACTTTTGAAGTATTTAATTATCCAGCCGGAGAACCTATTTTTAATGCAGCGCTCAGCAATCGATTTGAATTTGACGAAAACATTAATGCAGTTTATGTAAATTACAACAAGGTGGTTAAAAAATTTAATTTCCAAGCTGGATTAAGAGTTGAAAACACCAACTCAGAAGGCAATTTGATCAGCACACAACAAAATGCAAATCAAAAAGTACCAAGAAATTATACGGATTATTTCCCAAGTGGTGGTATTACCTATAAAGCCAATGATAATAATAGCATTGCGTTATTGTACAGCAATAGAATTGAAAGACCAAGTTATCAATCCTTGAATCCATTTGAATTTCAAATTGATGAATTGTCTTTCCGAAAAGGAAATCCATTCTTGAAACCACAATATACCACGAACATCAAATTCAATCACACCTACAAATACACTCTAAATACTTCTTTGAGTTATAGCTACATCACTGATTTTTTTGCTCAAGTTACCCAAGCCGATGGCGATGCCCGAAACTTCCTTATTACAAGAAATGTAGCTAACCAACAGATAATTGATTTAGGAGTTTCTTATCCTTTTAAAGTCAATAAATGGTGGAATGTTTATGCTTCCGTGAATGCTTTTCAAAGTAAATATATGGCAACAAATAATAGCTTTACAGGAGTTACTCAGGAGACTTTATCTTTGTACGGACAAAACAATTTTACGTTACCTAAAAAGTTCAACTTAGAGGTTTCGGGGTGGTTTAGTTCGCCGTCAGTTTGGGGTGGTACATACAGAACTAAGAGTTTAGGTTCCTTAGATTTAGCCATTCAAAAACAATTTTTAAACAAAAAACTCAATGCAAGACTTGCTTTTTCAGACGTTTTATTTACATCGCCTTGGAGAGCAAATGCTATATTTCCTAATTTAATTATTACCGGAGATGGCGGTAACGACAGCAGACAAGTACGGTTTAACTTGAGTTATAATTTTGGTAGTGATAAGGTCAAAAAAGCTAGAACAAGAAGCACAGGATTAGAAGAAGAAAAAAATAGAATAGGAAGTTAGAGAATTCAGGTGGCAGGTTGCAAGTGGCAGATTCTTCCAACTTCTTACTTCTCACATCTGAACACTAAAAACTGCCAACTGAACACTTTTCTCCTATCTTTGCAAAATGAATACAAAACACCATTCCAACAATATACTGCTCAATTTAGGCATTTCAACCCTAAACGAAATGCAAGTCGCTGCACAAGAAACCATTTTGAGCGACAACAATATTTTATTGCTTTCGCCAACAGGCTCCGGAAAAACACTGGCTTTTCTTTTGCCCATTTTCGAAATGTTGAAACCTGAAATACTTTCTGTTCAATGTTTGATTCTAGTTCCCTCACGTGAATTAGGACTTCAAATTGAGCAAGTTTGGAAAAAAATGGGAACGGATTATAAAGTAAATGTTTGCTATGGCGGTCATTCCATTGATACTGAAATCAAAAATTTAAGCAATCCTCCAGCAGTTTTAATTGGAACTCCAGGACGAATCGCCGATCATATTGACCGAGGTACTTTTCGTTTGGACAAAATCGAAACCTTAATTCTCGACGAATTTGATAAATCGTTGCAATTGGGTTTTCACGAGCAAATGTCGTTCATTATTGGAAAATTACCCAAACTGAACAAACGCGTTTTGGTTTCGGCCACTTCCGATATCGAAATTCCTAAATATACCAGAGTGGTCAATCCAACGATTTTGGATTTTATTCCAAATGAAAAGGAAACCAGTAATTTGGTCACGAAAATGGTCGTTTCAAAAGAAAAAGACAAAATGGGAAGCTTGTTCAACCTAATTTGTTCTTTGAAATCACAATCGGCAATTGTTTTTTGCAATCACCGAGACGCTGCCGAAAGAATAAGCGATACTTTGAACGAAAAAGGAATTTACGCCACTTATTATCACGGCGGAATGGATCAAGATGAGCGAGAACGTGCTTTAATCCAGTTCCGAAACGGCAGTATGAGCTATTTAATCACTACAGATTTGGCTGCTCGTGGACTCGATATTACCGAAATGAAACACGTTATTCATTATCATTTGCCTTTAAAAGAAGACGAATTCACACATAGAAATGGTAGAACGGCTAGAATGTTAGCCTCTGGAACTGCTTATATTATTGCGCACGAAAGCGAGAAAAAACTGGATTATATTGATTATGGAATGGAAGTCCTTAAAGTAGAAAACTCAACCACTTTACCAAAACCACCTGAATTTCAAACTATCTACATCAGTGGTGGAAAGAAAAATAAATTGAATAAAATTGATGTCGTAGGTTTCTTTTCCCAAAAAGGAAAACTCGAAAAAGGTGATTTGGGATTAATCGAAGTGAAGGATTTTATTTCATTCGCCGCTGTAAAATTCAACAAAGTGAAAGATTTACTTCACAACATCAAGGACGAAAAAATGAAAGGCAAAAAGTTTAAAATTGAAGTGGCCAGAAAGGTGATTAAGAAAGAGGAAGAATAGTATTCAGTGGTCAGTTTTTTAGTAGTCAGTTAGATTAGCATAAAAAAATCGTTAACCGTAATTTATTTTACAGTTAACGATTTTTAGTTTACAATAATTGCTGATCACTTTTTTTTTGCTAATCTAACTTCCTAGTTCAAATTAGATTTTCTTCACATATTGTCTGATAAGCACGTTATTTTTACCGTCAACTGACTTTCAAAATATTCTGCAATGATTTAGTCTGTTGATGTTTCTTAACTCAAGTCAATGAGATTAGATACATAATGAACCAATTTTGCAGTGTTAAATCAAAAAAACTTAAACACATAAAATTATGAATTCTAACAAAATTGCAGCAAGAACTTTCGGTATAGCTTTTCTAATTGGCTATATTTCATACGGTCTAGGGTTCGGACTTTTAAACTCATTTATCAATTCTCCTGGCAGCCTTGCTATCATTTTTAACTCGAAAAATCAGGTAATTTTTCAAGCTGCAATTATGATGGCGGTATTTGCACCGGTAAATATTGTATTAGGAGTAATTATGACTCCAATATTTAAACCCTACAATCAACCTTTAGCTTATGGATATTTAAGCGCTGCAATAGTATCTACTGTTTTGCTAATTGTTGGTGCTATTTTCTTATTATTATCAATCCCTCTAAGTGAAGAGTTTGTAAAAGTTGGGACTGGCGATACTAAGAATTTAGAATTATTCTTTACTCTTTGCAAAAAAGCAAATTTCTTTTCATATCAAATTGCTATGGTTATTTGGGGACTAGGCGGACTGATATTTTCGTACTTACTATATGTTTCAAAAATAGTTCCACGATGGTTATCACTTTGGGGCATAATCGGGTATGTGATTTTTATTTCAGGAGCCTTTTTTGCACTTTTTGGAATTAACATTGATGTGATTTTGGATATCCCTGGCGGATTATTTGAGATATTCCTAAGCTTCTGGTTTATTATCAAAGGATTTGATAAGCCTGAAATTATAAATAAAGTCAATGTATAGCACTCTTGGAATAAATAATTTTATTCCCGAATTATTTCAAAATATTAAAATGAAAGCAAGCGTAAGTAGAAAGTATGGAACACCTGATGTGTTCAAAATCGAAGATATCACAAAACCCGTCCCGAAACATAATGAAGTTTTGGTTAGAATTTATGCCGCCACTGTTACAGGATCTGACCTTATGATGAGAAAGGGCAAACCGTATATAGGCCGGTTATATTTGGGAATAAGTAAACCCAAAACAACAATACTTGGTTTTGACTTTGCAGGTGAAGTAGTGGAAACGGGAAAAGAGGTTACTTCATTTAAAGTGGGTGATAAAGTTTTTGGTGGAACAACAGCTCTTGGGTGTTATGCTGAATACACTTGTGTCAATGTCGATGATATAATAACCACTATACCCGAAAATATCAATTATAAGACTGCTGCTCCTGTGAGTGGAAGTGCAATTACCGTGATGAATTTCTTAAAAGGTCTGGCTAAAATAAAGGCAGGAGATAAGTTATTAATTAATGGTGCTTCAGGAAGTCTTGGGACTTATGCTGTTCAAATTGCAAAGTATTTTGGTGCTCAGGTAACTGGAGTTTGTAGCACCACAAATTTGAAAATGGTTAAGGATTTAGGAGCTGATTTTGTGATTGATTATACCAATGAAGATTTTACAAAAAATGGAAAAAAGTATGATATTATTTTTGATACTGTAGGTAAAATTACTTTTTCTTCTTGTAAAAATTCGCTCACTGAAAATGGTATTTATCTTTCCTCTATTATAAGTATGCCACTTTTATTGCAAATGAGGAAAACTTCTTTGTTTGGTAAAAAGAAAGTAAAATCTTCATCAACTGGTATGCTGTCTGCTAAAGTGCGCTTAGATTATTTATTACAGCTAAAAGAAATGCTGAAAGCTGAAAAAATCCAAACTGTAATTGATTCCTCTTATCCATTGTCTCAAATGTGTGATGCTCATAAATATGTAGAGAAGGGGCACAAGAAAGGGAATGTACTCATAGAAATTTATTAAAACAAGAAATAGAATGACAATAATTTTTACAAAAAATAAATACCTGCACCTGGGTGCTTCTGCCTTTATTGTAATTTTGGTAGGATTGGCTTATGGTATTAACCCAAGTTGTGTTTTGCCGAAGTTGTTTGACTTTAAAGTTGAAAGTACGGACTTGAGTAATTCATTTAGGTCTATAATGGGCTTGTATTTTGGAATGGCTGCATATTGGATTATAGGCATTATTAAGCACGAAACTTGGAAGGGTGCAACCTTATCAAACATTTTATTTATGGGAGGGCTCGCATTTGGGAGAATTATTAGTATGGTCATTGATGGAATCCCCTCATATACTTATCTGTTTGGTTTGATTGCAGAGGTATTCGCAATGATATGGGGGATTTATAATCTTAGATACTTGCTATTCAACAAAAATCAACACTTATTTTAGACAATGGATATCAAATAAGGAGAGAACCAAAGGCACTTGATCAAATGAGATAGGGTGTAAAAAAGAAAGTCTTTCAATTACTACTTGATTACTTGAATAAATTAAAAATTTTGAGAAATTCTTTTTCTAATTCTGCTCAATGATTCTGGTTTTACGCCAATGTAACTTGCTATTTGGTATTGTGGAACTCTTTGAAAAATATCTGGTCTTGATTTTAATAGTTTAAGATAACGCTGTTCTGGCGAATCGGTAAGATAAGAAGTCAATTGCTTTTTTTGTTCCGTAAAGTCAGCTTCCACAATAGCTCTGGCGATAGTTTCAAACCTCGGAAAGATTTTAAACATTTTCTGTGCTTGCTCTTCATTTCCAATGCTAACAGCTGTGTCTTCCACGCAAACCAAATTGGTCTCTGAAGGTGTTTGATATTTAAAATTATTCAGCGAAATTATCCATTGCTCTTCTGTGAAAAAGTTAGTTGTTTTTTCTTCTCCATCTAATACGATATATTCTCTCACACAGCCCTCCAAAATAAAGTGAGTATCAACTGATAGTTGACCTTCTTTCAGCAAAAAGTGACCTTTTTTAAAAGTCTTAATACACATATTATCCGCAATAGCTTTTGATTCCGCTTCTGAGAGGGGAGATACTTTTGAAAAATATTTTACAAATTTATTATCCATCTTTAATTGTGTTGGTCTGCCTTTAAGCTGCCGCATAAAGCCCGAATATTTATGATTTTGTACGGTGAAGTAGCGTGTAATTGTCTACCGAGACAAAGATGGACAGAAAAAAAACTTACCAAACAAACTACCAGCCAAATGTATAAAGATAATCTTAATGGTTCGATGTTTTTATATTAAAGATTAATTTTTAAAATACCATTTTTCTTTTCTTAACCAAAGTCAATGAAATTAATGTAAGATAAAAATACTTTTGCAACCGAAATATTTAATTACAAAAAGACAAGTTTTATGAAAGCAATAGTTTTTAAAGAATATGGTTCGCCCGAAGTTCTTCAATTTAAAGATATTGAAAAACCAATTCCGAAACACAATGAAATCCTAATAAATATTAAAGCTACAGCTGTTAATTCTGGTGATGTGAGACTACGAAAAGCAGATCCTTTTGCAGTGCGATTATTTTTTGGACTTTTTAAACCAAAAAAAGAGATACTCGGAAGTGTTTTTTCTGGTGAAATTGAAAGTATAGGATCGGCAGTGCAACGTTTTAAAGTTGGTGATGCCGTTTTTGGTCATACGGATATGAGTTTTGGCACTTATGCTGCTTATAAATGTTTTCCAGAAAATGGATCTATTGCAGTAAAGCCCGCAACTATCACGCACGGCGAAGCAGCTGTTATTCCATTTGGAGGAGTTACAGCTTTGCATTTTCTCAAAAAAGCTACTATTCAACAAGGGCAAAAAGTGCTTATTGTTGGTGCTTCAGGAGCAGTTGGAGCTTCTGCGGTTCAATTGGCTAAACATTTTGGAGCTATTGTAACCGGAGTTTGCAGTACTTCAAATATGGATTTAGTAAAATCATTAGGGGCTGCCAAAGTGATTGATTACACCAAGGAAGATTTTACAAAAAACGGAGAAACGTATGATGTGATTTTTGATTCGGTAAATAGAATGTCTATTTCAGATAGTTTGCAGTCATTAAAAATGTGTGGATCACTGATTTTAAGTGCAGCAGGATTATCGGAAACAATACAAGGTGTATGGATTTCAATAGCTAACAGCAAAAAGATAAAAGTATTTAATGGTGTTATTAGCCATACAGCGGACGACATCAATTTTCTTAAAACGCTAATTGAATTAGGTGAATTGAAAGCAGTAATTGATAAAACGTTTTCATTGGAAGAAATGGCAGAAGCGCATACTTATGTAGAAAAAGGGCATAAAAAAGGAAATGTAGTTATCACTTTATAGTTGTTTTAAACCATTAATTCACCTAAAAAATTAGAGGATGGTTTGTGAAAAATGAAATTTATGAAAGAAGGAAATTTAAAGTTTGGAATTATTTGGAATTTTAGCGCTAAAAATAAGCCATATCAGCCAAACCTAATTTATAATTTAAGTCTCGATAGTATCAAAAATAAAAGAAAATGAACAGAAAAATTTCCCCAATTATTCATGCATCAGAATTGCTAACATTCTATAAATCTGACAATTTGATTATTATTGACGTAAGTTATGGAAAAGACGCAAAATCAAATTATGACGCAAAACATTTAGATGGAGCACTATTTGTAGATTTAAACACAAAGCTTGCAGAAATTAAAAATTTTTACATCTCTAAAATTATAAATTCGCTTCGTCGGTTCCTTTGATGTTGTTCTTCGGTGCAAATTGATACGTTTGTAGGTTCGCACCCGCAACTATTTACCAATTGACTCTCCCCATATCCGCGTCCGCTTAATCTACTGGGCGATATTCCTTTCGATATTAACCAAGCAACAGTTGCTTTGGCTCTTCGATCGGATAAAAGTTGATTATAACGTGCTGATTGTCTGCAATCAGTATGTGATCTAACATCAATTTTCATTAATGGATTTTGATTTAATACCGCTAATATCTTTTCTAAGTCTATTATTGCTCTTGGTAAAATATCGGCTTTATCTAGGGCAAAATAGATAATCTTTATATTCAATATTTTTCCTAAGTCGTCACCTACTTCCACTTTTACAACCTCTTTTATGGCCTCTTTTAAGGCCTCTTTTTCCAAAGCAACATTCAACTTAGTTTTTCCATTTCCTCTAATAATTAACACTTTGTTCTCCTTGCCAATATAATCTGCCTTGGTCGCTATAAGGTGGTAAGTTGCACCACAAGTTACTGTAAATTTATAACCGCCATTAACGTCTGTCATGGTGGTTTGTAATAATTTAAAGTCACTATCAAATAAGCTCATTGTAACATCAGTCAAAATTTGTCCCGTATTTAAAGTGGTTACGATTCCATACAATTCTTGACTGCAGCTTAATTTTTTATTTTCTATAAATGTGTAAATATCATCATAGCCTTTTCCTCCATCTCTATTGGAGGTAACAAAACCTCGTCTGGTTTTGGTATCTATCAAATAGGCAAAATCGTCTTTTGGGGAATTAATGTCACCCCCTAAATTTTGAACTTCGCCAATAGTGCCATCGCTTGCTATACTGGTAACAAAATTATCCAATCCGCCAAGACCTGGATGTCCGTCTGAGGCAAAATAGAGTTCGTTTTCGTCGGTAACAAATGGAAAGGTTTCTCGACCCTCGGTATTGATAGCCGGGCCTAGGTTTTGAACGCTACCATAACTGCCATCTCCTCTTAATTCTACCTTAAACAAATCTGATTGACCAATGCTTCCAGGCATATCGGAAGCAAAATACAGTGTCTTCTCGTCTGGACTTAGTGTAGGATGTGCTACGCTGTACCGATCACTATTAAAGGGTAATTCTTCTACATGAGACCATTGATTGCTTTCTAATTTCGCTTTGTAAATTTTGATTAAAGTAACTTGTTTATGGTCTTTCCCTCTTTTGCCCTCGAGGTAATTATTTCTGGTAAAATACATCGTTTTACCGTCTTTGGTAAATATGGGAGTCGATTCATTAAATTTTGAATTGATTGTTTTTGAAAATTCTTTGACCTTGCTTGGCAGTTGGCTTTGATCTAATTCGGCCTCATATAAATTAGTGAATTTTTGATTAGTCCAAGAATGTTTTCTTTGACTGGCACTTCTAACATCTCTTGCCGATGCAAAAACAAGTGTATTCTTATTAATGGCACTCCCAAAATCTGAAAATTTTGAATTAATACCAGCGTTTTTAATTTTATACCGTCCCGAATTGACCTTAATTTGTTCTAAATAGTTTTTGCTTTTATCAAATAACTTTCCTCGAGTATCGCTACTTGCTTTTTGATGAAATATTCCCAACATTTCATTCGCCTTAGCATTTTGACCAACGGCTTTTAAACATTGTGCATACCGATAGCAATATTCCGATGCTTGATTGGCATTCATCAAAAACAACTCGTCATACCATTTTGCAGCTTTGTCTAACTCACCATTAAAATAATAGGAGTTTCCCAACTTTTGAAACATATCTTCTGATTTGTAACCTTTTTCAGCAACCCTTTCATAGGTGCTAACAGCTTTTATATAAGCATACTTATCGTATTTATTATCACCTGAGCTAGTTTGTAATTTTTGAGCGTAACTATTTGCAGAAAAAACACTGAGTATAGTGATGTAAAGGAGGATACTATTTTTCATTATAATTATTTTTAGAAGAATCTCGGTGTTGTTATTTTACTATTGGTTTTAAACAATTCATATCGGATAAATAATTCGTGGGAACCTTGATTAAAATTGGCCAAATTAGTGGTTTCATGATCGTATCCATATCCTATATACATGCCATCTGAAACTTGAAATCCAGCCATGGCACTTAGAGCAGCACTCCATCGGTAGGAAACACCTAGCGTTAATTTATCGAAAAATAAAAAATTACCAGAAACATCTATTTGTAAAGGAGCGCCTTTAACTATTTTGGTTAAAAAAGCAGGCTTAAATTTAATCGTTTCTGCTAGGTCAAAAACCAACCCTCCGATGAGGTAATAATTAATCTTCTCTTTAAAAACAGCCACTTCATTGTCGTTATATCTATCTGTTTCTATAAAATTTGGAATAGAAAATCCTATATATGCCTTTTCGGAATAATAATAAAAACCAGAACCAAAATTTGGTGTCAGTGTTTGATAACTTTGAAAATTTGCTGTGGATGTCAAGGGATTAAGCTTACTTGAATCCAAATTAAATAAGTTTGCAGTTGCTTTAATCCCAAAAGACAATTTCCAATTATCGGATGTTTGTATAGTGTATGACAAATCGGTGGAAATTATATTTTCACTAGTGGGGCCTAACTTATCATTAACTATTGAAACCCCTAAACCCCAATTAGTGCCATTTAATGGGGAGTTTATAGAAATTACATTGGTAACAGGCGCACCCTCTAAACCAACCCATTGTGTACGATGCATGGCAAAAACACTTAAAACATCGCGTGAGCCACTATAAGCAGGATTCACATTGATAGTATTATACATGTACTGAGTAAATTGCGAATCTTGTTGGCAGTAGCTTAGTATTGTTGTAAAACTCGTAGCAAATAGTAGTATTATTTTTGTTTTCATCTATTTTGTATTTATTAAAATCCATTACCCCCTGTAAACGAAATCTATCATTTTGATTACCTTTCGATAAATAAAAATCCAGCTACTTTTTTAGGCAATCCATTATTTTTTACATATTGTAGTATGTAATAGTAAGTTCCTTCTGGTAATTTTTCTATTTGTTTAATCGTTGATCTACCATCGGAAAAACCATTAAAGGACTTTTGGTTATTATCATAACCTTCAACTTGATATACAAGTACTCCCCATCTATTATATATTTCAACTTTATTGTTGGCATACTTCTCTATACCTTCAATTATAAAAATTTTATTAGAATTAACATCATCAGGACTAATTGCATTATGCACAGTCAAATCACAGCTAGATGGAGCATCATCAAAATCACATGGGTCGAGTACTTCAAACAACACAAAAGATGTTGCGCAATTCGTTGGATTTAGCTTTTCACAAATTTGGTATTCTACTCGATAACTGCCTTTAGGCAAGCCTTCTGGAATTCTAAAATTTCCATTATTGTCAACAGTAAAATTATAAAGATTTGAGGAGGGGTTTACAAGTGAAATAATCACATTGGTACTTACAACCGGCTGACCATTCAATAAGTCATTAGATATTATATTTTTTATTTCTCCACCAATTGCACTATTTATGGGTGTTTTGTAATCGTCAATCTTGGCCTCAATAGTAGTTTCAGTAACTATTACATTTGAAATTGCTGTATCGCAAATATTTGGACTTGAAACTTGACAAATAGTATAAGTTATAGGATATGTCCCTGCAAGAGTTCCTGGAGCGACGATTATTGTTCCGTTAGATTGTAGCGTAAGTCCTGCTGGTAATGGCAAAGTAGTAAGAATTACGTCGCTTATTACCACTGGTTTCGTACCAATTGTATCATTTATTAATAAAGAGGGAGTTACTCCGCCTTTTCCTCCGTTAATTGGCATAAAAATATCATTTACCGCATCAATGTCATTATTTAATATAGTGCCAATAGCCGTATCTGAAATTCCAACACCAACAATATTACAGGTACTAATGGCCAAAGTAAATGTCTCATCCAATTCGTCAATCGAATCTTCTAAAGAAGCGACTGTTAATGTCGCTGAAATTGTTCCTGCCGGTATTAGTAGGGTAATCGTTTTGGTATAGTCGGAGTCTGAAGCAGTGCCATTTCGGTAGTCGAAGGTTAAAATGATATCAAACTCGTATGCTTTACTTAAACCTACTGAAAATACAATATTTCCTCCTTCAACTGTCGCAGCATCGGAAATTGAAACTATTGGTAATAATGATTGTGAAACTACAATGGCCTCTGTACTGTTACTACAACCATTTATAGAATTAAATGTAAAATTAACTTGACCAATGGCTATACCAGTTACCAATCCGCCATTTGTAACTGTTGCTATGGCGCTATTGCTACTTATCCATGTACCACCAGTACTAGGAATTAATGAAATCGTTGACCCAACACTTAAAGCTTTACTGCCATTAATTCCAACAATAGGTAAAGCTTTTGTTGTCACGGTCACCGTAGCGGTAGCATTGCTAGTACAAGGTGTCGTAGCGGCTACTGTATAGGTATATAAATTAGCAACATTTGACCAAGTTCCGCCTGCTGCAGGTGTTCCTCCTAATTGGGCAAATAATTGGGCATTAGTTGGAGTAGTACCTTGGCAAACAGTAAGAGTTCCATTAGTACCAGCATTTGGAGGAGATTGTGTTGTTACCGTCACCGTAGCAGTAGCATTAATAGTACAAGGTGCCGTAGCCAATACTGTATAGGTATATACATTAGCTATATTTGACCATGTTCCTCCTGCGGCAGGCGTTCCCCCTAATTGAGCAAATAATTGGGCATTTGTTGGAGAAGTACCTTGACAAACAGTAAGAGTTCCATTAGTACCAGCATTTGGTGGAGCTTGTGGTGTTACCGTCACGGTAGCGGTAGCATTACTAATACAAGGTGCCGTAGCTGCTACTGTATAGGTATATACATTAGCTGTATTTGACCAAGTTCCTCCTGCGTTAGGCGTTCCTCCTAATTGGGCAAATAATTGGGCATTTGTTGGAGTTGTACCTTGGCAAACAGTAAGAGTTCCAT
>JAYVIK010000118.1:0-14506 GCA_043770265.1 Flavobacterium sp.
TGCTATCGCTCCTACTGACGGTGGAGCTGGAGTAACCGGTAGTGCGTTTACAACTATACTAGAAGATGCAGGCGAAGTACAACCTGCTGCATTATTTACGGTAAAAGTATAAGTACCTGCATTGGCAGTCACCAATCCAGTTGATGAAATACTCACTACACTAGGAGTGAAAGTATAAGTTCTCGTATTATCGTAAGATGCTATTTGGAAAGTACCAGCGGATGATGCGCAAGTTGGCTGTGTTACCACTCCCACTGATGGCGCAGTTGGAGTAGCCGGTTGTGCGATTACAACTATGCTAGACGATGCAGGTGAAGTACAACCTGCTGCGTTATTTACAGTAAAAGTATAGGTTCCAACATTGGCTGTTACTAATCCAGTTGCTGATATACTAACCACAGCTGGACTGAAAGTATATGTTCTACTATTATCGTAAGCTGTGATTTGAAATGTACCTCTAGCCGATGCACATGTGGGCTGTGTCACTCCTCCTACAGCTGGCGCAGTTGGAGTAGACGGTTGTGCGTTGACAACTATGCTAGACGATGCAGGTGAAGTACAACCTGCTGCATTATCTACAGTAAAAGTATAGGTTCCAACATTGGCTGTTACTAATCCAGTTGCTGATATACTAATCACAGCTGGACTGAAAGTATATGTTCTACTATTATCGTAAGCTGTGATTTGAAATGTACCTCTAGCCGATGCACATGTAGGCTGTGTCACTGCTCCTACAGCTGGCGCAGCAGGGGTAGACGGTTGTGCATTTACAACTATACTAGATGAAGACGAAGAAGTACAACCTCCTATACCTGAATTTGTTACAGTAAAAGTGTAGCTTCCGACACCAGCAGTAACCAATCCTGTTGGCGAGATACTAACTCCCGATGATGGATTGAAATTATACGTTTTAGTATTGTCGTAAGCTGTTATTTGGAAGAAGCCGGTGGCAACAGCACAGGTAGGTTGCGTAACCGTTCCTGCTGTTGGTGCTGGCGGTATTGGATTTACCATCACATTTAATGCAAATGCATTACCGGTGCAAGTCGCAAATATTGGCGTTACGTTATAAACAACAGACCCAGCAACATTAGGATTTGAGAGTGTTAATATTGGATTGATTGAAGTTGTACCTGTACTATTTGCTGATGCTCCTGATACCCCGGAAACCGATGTTACAGTCCAAGTATAGTTTGTTCCTAAAGGAATAGTTTCTCCACTCACAGAAGTAGGTGTATAATTTAAAGCATTTCCGGAACAAACATACACGCTTTTTGCATTAATAATTGGTGTTGGGTTTACCGTTACAGTTACTGTAAAAGTACTTCCAACACAAGAACCTGCAGCACCAGACGTTGGAGTTACTGTGTAAACCACATTTATCGCAGCGTTTGTAGAATTGGTTAATGTCTGACTTATTGTCGATTGTGCAACTGCTTGATTAGAATTTCCTGTAATTCCTGATGGACTGTTTTGAGTCCAAGTATAGGTTGTACCTGCTGGCACAATATCCGAAGCACTGCCATTAACCGGTGATATTGAAAAAGTACCACCTGTACAAATTGATGCAGTTTTCGCATTAATTCTTGGTCTCGGATTTAAAGTAACCGTGACAGTAAAATTACTTCCTGGACAACTTGGAGTAGTGTTCGTAGAGGGCGTAACAGTATAAGTTGCAGTAGTTGGAATATTAGTAGTATTGGTCAAAGTACCATTAATGTTTGTTTGATTAGATCGTGCTGCTCCGCCTGAAAAGCCAGAACCTGATGGTGAAGACCAAGCATACCTTATAGATGAAGGAATAACATCTCCCGCTCCATTAGTAGGTGTTACTGTAAAAGCAACACCACCACAAATTGTTGCAGTTTTATTTGCAACTATAGGGGTTGGGTTTACTGTGACTGTTACAGTAAAAGTAGTTCCTACGCAAGTACCTGCAGCGCCTGAAGTTGGCGTTACTGTATAAATTATAGTAATTGGTGTGTTTGTATTATTTGTCAAGGTCTGACTAACTGAAGATTGACCTACAGCTTGGTTAGAATTTCCAGAAAGATTAACTGGACTATTTTGTGTCCAAGTATAAGTAGTCGAACTAGGGACAATATCGGTTCCGTTAGAAGGAGCTACAGTAAACGTACTTCCAGTGCAAATTGTTGCTGTTTTATTTGCAATTACCGGTCTAGGATTTAGCGTAACTGTTACAGGAAATGTTGTGGGACAGCTTCCCAATGACACAGATGATGCAGTAACCAAATAAGTTGCGGTCGTAACTGCATTAGTCGTATTTAATAATGTGCCTGAAATACTACTTGCATTTGATCCAGCAGCTCCACCTGAAAATCCAGTACCCGTTGGAGCTGACCAACTATATGTAGTTCCAGAAAGTACTACATCACCACCACCTGGAGTTACTGAAAAACTTGAATTAGCACAAACCGTAGCAGTTTTATCAGCAATTGTAGATTTTGGGTTAACCGTTACCGTAACAGAAAATATACCACTAGGACAACCATTGGCAGTCGCAGTTACAGAGTACACTGCTGTTTGTGCTGTAGTACCATTATTTACTAATGTGCCTAAAATACTTGTCTGGCCAGTAGCACTAACTCCTCCTGTTATATTACTGCCCATTGTAGGAGCCGACCAACTGTAAGTCGTTCCACTGGGAACTACATCTGACCCATTTGTTGGTAAAACCGAAAAAGCTGTACCACCACAAACAGTAGCCGTTTTATTAGCAATTAATGGCACTGGATTTGAAATTAACTGAATGATATTACTAGTATTTTGGCATCCAGCACTAGAAGTAGCAATACGACGGTAATAAAAATTAAGTATAGAATTTCCTGTATTTGTAAATGCTGATGGATCATAGGTTGCGGAAGTTGCACCTGCTATGTTTGCATAAGTTGTCCCATCAGTAGAAAATTGCCATACATAAGTAAAAGCACCTCCACCACCACCAATTGGTGCTCCGCCTGTAATGGCGACAGGATCTGATCCACCACAAAACGAAGTAGTGGTTGGTGTTGTAAGTGTGTTTCCAGCAACTTGTGGCAATACAGTAACAGTTATATTGTTACTGTTGTTTGCAGTTGCGCAAGCTCCAGATGTTACTAATCTTCTGTAGGAGTATAAAACATTAGCAGCTGTAGTATTGGTCAATGCTGGTGTCGTAAAGTTAGCACCCGTTGCTCCACTAATAGTAGTAAAAGTAGCGCCATCAATAGATTGTTGCCAAGCATATTGATAAGTTGTACCGTTGCCTCCAGAAAGTGCTGGATTTGCGTTAGAAATTGTCGCGGTCAAGCCACTACAGATCGTTGCGTTTCCTGAAATATTATTATTATCTATAGCGGGCAAAATCGTTACTTGAGTTACGGTAGCTGATGTACAAGATCCACTGGTAATTGTCCAAGTTAACTGATAAACACCTGGCGCTCCTGTAAAAGTTGATGTTGGGGAGTTGATGTTACTAAAAATTCCTGCTGGCGACGATGTCCAAGTTCCTGTACCTGTAGAAGGTGTGTTGGCTGTCATGGTTGCATAACTACCAAAACAAGCCGTTTGAACTGGTCCCGCCTGAGATGATGTTGGTAGAGGTAATATAGTAATAGTAATCGGTGTTGATACTGAAGGTGAACAAGTCGCCCCATTAGATGTGGTAAAAACAAAAGTATATTCACCGACTAATAAATTGGAAACGCTCGTACTATTGCTAGTTGGGTTTAAAAATACTGGTATTGTTGGTCCAGTTCCAGACCATTGCCCAGTGCCTAAAGTTACTGGATTGGCTGATAAATTTACAGCATCAAACAAACAAATACTTTGCGTTGGTGTTGTAATTACTGCTGGGGTTGGTGGATCGGCAACTGTGATGGTCATTTCGTCAAAACCGCTGCAACTACCGTTGGTGATTGTCCATCTTAAAACGTAAGTACCATTGGTTAAACCACTTATAATATTGGTGTTAAATAAAGTATTGTCTTCGAAAACTAAGGTTCCTGGGCCACTAATTTTTGTCCATAAACCAGTGCCTACTGTTGGATTATTTCCTGCTAATAGAGTACTTCCTCCTGTTAGTCCGTTGTTGTTGCAAATATTTTGGTCAATTCCTGCATTGGCGATTGTGGCTGGGTCAGAAGTTACTGTTATTGATACTGTACTAGACGTACTTGTGCACGTTGGCGAACCATTAGATATTGTCCATCTAAAAACGTATGCACCTATAACGGTTCCTGTAACAGCAGTTACTGCTGAATTGGTTTGACTAATAATGGCAGTATTTGGTCCAGAATCTTGTGTCCAAGTTCCATTGCCATATACTGGTTCATTTCCAACTAAAGTTACATTTCCAGAACAAGCATTTGTCTGAGTTGAACCAGCGGTTGAAGCACTTGGGTCGCCATATATAATGATTCGAACTTCATCTTTATTAAGTGCTGAACTACAATTTCCGTTGGTAATTGCCCATGAAAACACATAAATGCCAGGTATCAAATTAGTAACCTGTGAATTAAAAGTTGTTGTGCTGGCAAAAATTGGTGTCGCTCCCGAAGGCGCACTTTCAATAGTCCATATTCCTGTGCCTATACCTAGTAAGGGATTGTTGGCCGCTAAAGTTACACTAGCAGTTGAAGTAGCTGGATTTAGTAAGCAGATATCTTGATCTGGTCCCGCGTTGGCAGGAGTTGTTCCACCACTATTGTTTACCGTAACATCGGCAGTTGTTGAAGGACAAGCACCAATTGAAGGTAATGTATATCTAAAAACATAAGTTGCTGGTAGTAAACCTGAAATTATCGCTCCATTTGTTCCAGATTGAGAAATTGCTGGTGCTACACCTGATGGTGTTTGCGAAACCAATGTCCAGGCCCCTGAAGTACCTTCGTTCCCAGTAAGGGTAGTAGTAGTCTCATTGCATAAATATTGATTATCGCCAGCTGTTGCAGGTTGTGTTACAAAAATGTTTACGTTGTTACTACTTGATCCACAAAAAGGACCGCTAGATATAGTCCAACGCAAAACATAAGTTCCGGAAACTAAACCAGAAACTGTTGCGGTTGGGCTCGACGAATCAGAAAAAGTTGGGATATTCGGGGCACTAACTATCGACCAACTTCCTGTTCCAGCTGTTGGAACTGTGGCATTTAATATTTGTGTTGTACCAGAACATTTAGAAATATCTGCCATTGCCATTGCCGTTGTTGGTGGTGTAGCAACATTAACAGTAACATCTGCAAAACCGCTATTGCAAGAACTTCGTGCTACTGTCCATCTAAATTTATAAGCACCAGGAGCTAATCCGGCAATGCTTGTTGAAAGTGAGTTTGACGATGTAATAACTATTCCTCCAGCACCCTGAACCTGTGTCCACGTTCCTGTGGCTCCGGCATCAACGGCACTTCCTGTTAAGGTTAGAGTCGGCGTTAACGAACAAATTTCTGTGCTACTTGCACTTGCTGTAACTGGTGATGACACTGCCGGAAATTTCGAAACAATTAACGTTGATGCTGAACTCGAACAACTTCCACCACGAGTTAAAGTCCATGTTAAAACGTAGTTACCATCTGCAGCAAAAGTTGCGGTTGATGTATTTGATGCTGCATTAGAAAAGGTAACGCTTGCTGGTCCAGATGCTGTCCAAGTGCCTGTTTCTCCTGAAACAGGAGCGTTTGCAGCCAAAGCAACTGTGTTCCCAGTGAATAAACATTGATCTGGTCCTGCAATTGATGGATTTGGGCCTTGATTCGAATTGGTTGTAATTGTTACATTACTACTTGCTGTTCCGCAGCCATTCGCAACTGTCCAAGTAAAAACATAGGCAGTGCTTGGTGTATCTAATCCAGTTACAGTTGCCGCTGGGTTATTGATGTCAGAAATTACAACTCCTGCCGATGGCATTACTGTCCAAGTACCGATTTCATTCAAAGCTGGTGGCGTTGCAGCTAAAGTAATTGGTGCCGATGCACAAATTGTTTGATTACTGCCCGCAGGTTTAACTGTTGGAAGGATATTCGACACTACCACGGTTACTTCATCTTGCGCAGCAGGGCAATTGCCTAAACCACCCGAAATGATATATCTAAAGGTATATTTACCGTTGGTTAAACCTGAAATAGGAGCATTATATAAAGAAGGGTTGGTAAATATAGCCGTATTAGGTCCACTAACTTGCGACCAGCTTCCTATCCCAATCCCACCGCCAACAGCCGGGTTGTTTCCTGCCAAACTGGTTGCAGTAACATTACACGCCAAGACTTGGAGAGTACCTGCATTAGCTGCAGCCGGATCTTTTGTAACATGAATAGTAACATCTGTAAACGCTTGTCCGCAACCACCGATACCTGTGTTACTAAGACGTTTTAAACGAATAACATAAGTGCCTAAATGTGTAAGTCCAACCAATTGTAGAGGTGAAGATGCTACAGTTGCAAATGGGGTTGTCCCTGTTAGACCTCCGATACCACATCCCGCTGGACCACTAATTAATGACCATTCTGTTTGATTACCCCCAGAAATAGTAAACGGTATTGTACCTACACTATCATTACAAGCCATAAAAACATTAGTAGGAGCGCTAATTGTTGGTTGCAGGGTGTAGGTTATATTATAGTTACCCACACTGATACAACCTGTTGCAGCATTAGTGATTGTGTAAGTAAAAGTATATATATTTCCTGCTACTAATCCTGTTATGGTTGCTGCTGGAGAATTAGCATTGGCTATCATTACAGGTGGTCCACTTGTTTTTATCCACTGAACCGTTTCGCCTGCAAATTTTGGAACGTTCCCCTGCAATAAAACAGATGTTCGCGCATCGCAAAAAACCAAATCACCACTGCTAGCTTGTGTTCTAGTTTGCGTTGGCGGTGGAACAGTTACAGACACAGTCGAAGTACCGTTTACGCACGGTCCCACTACTGTCCATCTGAAAACATAGGTGCCAGGTAATAGGTTGCTCACGCTAGTATTACTGCTATTAATATTGCCAATATTAGGCGTACTTGGACCGCTAACTAATGTCCATGTTCCTTGTTGTCCGTTGGTATTGTCTCCGCCAAAGGATGCTGCTAAAGTTGTTGATGCCGTTACTGAATAACAGTTTCCTAAAGTTTGATTTGGACCAGCACTTACTGGCGTAACACCCCCCGTATTGGTAATAATAACGTCGTCGAAAGTTTGACAAGTTCCGGTGATTGTATAACGATAAACAGTTGCGCCAGCTGTTCCTGCTGCTAATGTAACTGTATTAGTTGGTGAATTTGGACTCGATGGTAATGCCCCCGACCCACTAATTCTTATCCACTCCACTATTTCTCCCGGTGAAGGCGCATTACCGGAAAGTGTTATAACCGTGCCTGGGCAGCCAGTTTCGTCTGCACCTGCGTTGGCACCTGTAGCGGTTGAAATGGTATAGACCACAGTTTGAAAAACAGTCGATCCATCTTGACAACGTCCTTGCAGTTTGAAAGTATAGGAACTCCCAGGAGTAAACCCAGTAACCGTAGATGTTATTGAACCTAAATCTGAATTATCGGTTGGACTCAAAACAACTGCTGAACCAGCAGTTTGACTCCATACCGGTGCATCTTTGAAAGGTTGCGCAAAAGCAGCAGAGCCAGTTAGCACGAAAGAAGTTTTGGAACAAATCACTTTAGGTACACCTGCGTTTACCGTGCAGTTTTGCGAACTAGCTATAGCTGAAAAAAATAAAAATAAAAATACGATTTTGTAACTTAATCTCGAAAGATTTAACAAACGAAGTGGGGCTTTGGGAGTAGAGTATTTCATATTTTATGTTTTTTTGTAATTGTATTGTAACAATGCGCAATGATTTATATATAACACTGAATATTATTGGCAAAATTACATTTTATTTTTTTTTCAAATAATTGTTTGACGTTTTTTTTCATAATAATTTTAAAAAAAAACGATTAAAGACAGATTTTTTCGATAAAAAACAACAAATTAAAAAAAAATAAAGTAAAATCTTACAATATAAAGAATAAGGTATTTGTAAAAAATGTTTTTTTTTAAAATATATATTTTAAAGAAACATTGCTGATTTCTGTATTAAGAGTGCATATTTGTGCAGAAGTTTTTAATAACAAGGGCAATGATTATTTGTTTATTTATAACTACTTTCTGTACCGCAAAGACAATGAATCATGAACACAAAGCAGTCCCTTTTGATACGCTTTCGGAGCTT
Source organism: Flavobacterium sp. (assembly GCA_043770265.1). Classification (GTDB taxonomy): domain Bacteria; phylum Bacteroidota; class Bacteroidia; order Flavobacteriales; family Flavobacteriaceae; genus Flavobacterium. The sequence goes on from JAYVIK010000118.1 coordinate 8,213, forward strand.
TTTCCTGAAATTCAATAAAAAATTGGTTAAATGAAGTAAAAGCCGATTAAAAATATTTAGGCAGACGCAATGCTTTACTGTTTAGGTGTAATTTGAGCCTACTATTTAAAAAGGATTTTGATTTTCTAATGGAGTTTATTTTGTTCTAACATTTCAATAATTACTTTTAACAAATAGATTTAATATCAAGTAGGATTGAGATTAAAAACATGTTGTACTTTTTGCAAAGAATTTAACAATTTTAAATGAAATAAAACAGTCCCATTTAAATACTTTTACCAAAAAATAGATGACTATGACTTTCGAACAATTAAAACCAAGAGTAACCGAAATTACTTCAAATATTAACACTTCCAAAGAAGAAAAATTGTTGAAAATATGTGAACTTCTCAGCAACTCTGTTGATTACTACAATTGGGTAGGTTTTTATTTTGCCAATCACGAGACTAAAACTTTACATCTTGGGCCATATATTGGAGCAGAAACCGACCATACTGTAATTCCTTTCGGGAAAGGTATTTGCGGACAAGTAGCGGTTTCCAATGCTAATTTTGTCGTTCCTGATGTGGCTGCGCAAGACAATTATATTGCTTGTAGCTTTACCGTAAAATCCGAAATTGTAGTACCGCTTTTCGTTAATGGAGAAAACATAGGTCAAATAGACATTGATAGTCATGTTTTGAATCCGTTTACCGAGGCTGACGAACGGTTTTTGGAGTTTGTTTGCTTAGAAATTTCGAAAATGTATTAGAATTTAAAACAATTCTGATTTAAATTTCAACTCAAAAATTCTGTTATTTTCCCAAAGAAATCCCAGTTTAGAGCTCAATGGACTTGAATTTAGACCTCTCCCATTTTTAAAACAGGATAGGTTTGCTGTTTTTAGCAAAACCCTTCATTTACATCATTGTCTTTTATTAGTTTTTTTTTGAATAATTCATTTATTGTGATTTATGTTTTATATCTTTGTTTAATATTTTTTTTGTTTCGTTAAACAAAACCAATTAAGTTCAAAGCTTTACCTATTTCCATAAATCAAATGTAATTTTCATAAGATGAAAAATGAAAAACCTGATAACATTGTTTACTCAGATGAAAAAGGCTATAACGCCAGCCTGTTGCCTTACGGAACAAACGTTGGTGCACCTGTAATCATAACCGAAGATTTGGTTGCTTGGAAAACCAGAGGTATTCATCAAGTAAATAAAGAATTTGAAAACAAGTTTGCCGAACTCAGGCATCAATACCAAAAATTGATGGAAGAATACGAGTGGAACGATTTGGTTTACAATGCTAAATTCTCTTTTGAGCCCGTCATTGGCGAAATCTATCACATGTACAATGGTGATAATGCCAATCATTTTTTATCATTGATTGGTCCAACGGAATGGAACAAAGAACATATTGCTAGTTTCAAATTGAATAGTGATAAAAAATGGATTAAGTTATAACCCAAAAACGACTCGTTTGTGTCAGCTAAATTCCATTTTTTTATCAGTACAACACCTTAAACTTTGAATAGAAATCCAATAAATATTGTTTGGTTCAAACGAGACCTGCGTTTCGCGGACAACGAAGCCATCTTTCACGCTCATCAATCTGGATTGCCTTTGTTGTTGGTTTATTTTTTCGAACCATCGGTTATGAATTATGATGATTCTGACAGCAGACATTGGAGATTTATTTACGAATCCATCCAGGATTTGCAACGAAAACTGAATGTTTCAAATACTAAAATTTATTTTTTCCACAACGAAGTAGCAACAGTTTTTTCAGAATTAGTGGAACATTTCGATATTCAAACCGTTTTTTCACATCAGGAAATTGGCAATAAAATCACCTTCGATAGGGATATTGCAATGCAGGAATTCTTTCAAAAAAACAAAATCGAATGGAAAGAATTTCAAATGCACGGCGTCATCCGAAAATTAAAATCCAGACAAGATTGGGACAAACGCTGGGAAAATGTGATGCGAGACACACCCAAAATTCTCAAAGAAACCGATTTGAATTTGATTTCATTAGACAATGATTTTTATAACTCTATCAAAGGCGAACTTTTACCAAATGAAATCACAACACCCAACAAAAATTTTCAGCAAGGCGGCGAAAATCTAGCTTGGCGGTATCTAGACAGTTTTGTCAAAGAACGTTATGTTAATTATAGTAAACACATTTCAAAACCTGCTTTGAGTCGAAAAGGCTGTAGTCGATTATCGCCATATTTAGCCTACGGGAACATCAGTATGCGAATGGTGTATCAATATACCAATCAGTTTTATGAAACGTCCAAAAACAAACGAGCGATTCTCAATTTTGTGTCCCGTTTGCATTGGCATTGCCATTTTATTCAAAAATTTGAAGACGAATGCCGAATGGAATTTGAAAATGTAAATCGGGCTTATGACGCATTGGTTAAACCAAAAAACGAAACTTACATTAAAGCCTGGCAAGAAGGCAAAACTGGCGTTCCCATAGTTGATGCTTGTATGCGATGTTTGGTGGCAACAGGTTATATTAATTTCAGAATGCGAGCGATGGTGGTTTCTTTTTTCACTTTTAATTTATGGCAAGATTGGCGGGAATTGCATTTCTTGGCGAGACAATTTTTAGATTACGAACCCGGAATTCATTATCCGCAAATCCAGATGCAATCAGGAACTACCGGCATCAACACGATTCGGATTTACAGTCCAATTAAAAACTCTGAAGAACACGATGCCGAAGGGATTTTTATCAAACAATGGATTCCAGAATTGGCCGAAGTTCCGATTAATTTACTTCACGAACCTTGGAAAATGAACGAAATGGAACAGCAATTTTACAATTGCAAAATTGGGAAAGAGTATCCAGAACCAATTGTAAACATTGAAGAAACGAGAAAATTTGCCAGCGATATTGTGTGGAGTTTTCGCAAAAAAGACGAAGTGAAAGAAGAAGGAAAACGAATTTTACAAAAACACGTGAGTAATCCCAATTCAAAAAATAGGAGAACTAAATCTCCAAAAAAAACCTAAAAAATGGCACTATTTTTAAAAGCAAATTGGGAAAACATCATAATGGCGAATTATGAAATCGACCCAAAAATTCTAATCCCATTTTTACCAAAAGGAGTAGAATTGGATTTATTCAACGGAAAATGTTATGTCAGTTTGGTTGGTTTTATGTTCAAAAACACCAAATTGTTTAACGTTACTATTCCGTTTTTTGGCAATTTTGAAGAAATTAATTTGCGGTTTTATGTCAAAAGAACCGAAGAAAATAGCATCACAAAACGAGGTGTAGTTTTTATAAACGAAACCATTCCTTATCCAATTGTGGCTTGGGTTGCCAATAAATTATACAACGAACATTATACGGTAGTGCCAACAAAACACGAAATAACTACTGAAAAATCTTCAAAGAAAGTAAAATTCGAATGGTTGTTAAATAAAAAATGGAATTCCATTGCCGTAACAGCATCGACCAAATCTGAAAAGATGAAGCGACATTCTTTAGAAAGTTTTATCTACGAGCATTATTTTGGTTACACCATAACTGCCGATAATAAAACGGAAGAATATAAATTGCAACATCCTAGTTGGAACATCAGTGAAGTTTTGGATTACCAAATTGATTGTGATTTTGGAGCCATGTACGGTAAATCATTTGCAGTTTTGAACAAAAAAAAGCCCGAAGCTGTTTTCATTGCCGATGGCTCAGCTGTGGGAATTGAATGGAAAAGAACTAAAATAAATTAATTTTAAAAAAGTCCCTCTCCTTTGGAGAGGGGTTGGGGAGAGGATTATGAAAGGTGTTAAAAAACAAAACTTACCAACCAAAATTTGTGTGGTTTGCCAAAAACCTTTCTCTTGGCGCAAGAAATGGGAGAAAGTTTGGGATGAGGTGAAATATTGTAGTGATAAATGCAGAATGAATAAATAGAAATTCATTTACAGATTTGTAGCTATCTGAAATTGCTTTTTGACTTGACTCCAGCTTTAGATGGAGAGAAATCAAAATGAAGATGAAATTGGCTTTAGCCAAAAAAGCTATCATTTTGGCTAAAGCCATTTCATAGTATCCCTTATTTATACCTCCAGCTAAAGCTGGAGGCAATTAAATAGTTATTAAAAAACAATTAAATGTCAAAAACTCTAAGACTAATTCTCGGCGATCAATTAAATAGTAACCATTCTTGGTTTGAAACCAAAAATGAATCGGTTACTTACGTAATAATGGAAATTCGTTCCGAAACCGATTATGCCACTCATCACATCCAAAAAATTGTGGGTTTCTTTTCGGCTATGCAAAATTTTTCAAAGGAACTAGAAGCAGCAAGTCATAACGTCATTTATTTTCATTTGAATGATACCAATAATTTGCAATCATTCGACGAAAACCTGCAACAGTTAATCGAAAAAGAAGGATTTACAAATTTTGAATACCAATTGCCTGACGAATATCGATTGGACGAATTATTAAAGAGTTTTTGCAAATCGCTTTCCATTACAACTTCGGTTGTAGATTCAGAACATTTTATGAGTTCCAGAAATGAATTAGGTGATTTTTTTGAAGGCAAAAAAACTTTTTTGATGGAAAGTTTCTATCACATGATGCGAAAAAAGCAAAATGTGTTGATGCAAGGCGACAAACCTTTGACGGGGAAATGGAATTATGATGGTGAAAACCGAAAAAAATTACCGGCAGCTCACAAACCAACTCCGCCATTGGTTTTCAATAATGATGTTTCAGAAATTGTTGCCGAAATTCGTAAAACCAATATCAAAACTATTGGAAACATTGACGCCAAAAATTTCGTTTGGCCAATAAATCGAAAGCAATCGCTGGAATTATTAGAGTTTTTTGCTAAAGAATGCCTGTCGCTTTTTGGAAGTTATCAGGATGCAATGACGCCCAACGAATGGTCATTGTATCACGCTCGGATTTCTTTTTCGATGAATTGCAAATTAATTTCTCCTTTAGAAGTAATCAATCGAGCTATCGAAGAATGGCAAAATCGCCCTGATGAAATCGAATACAATCAGCTCGAAGGTTTTGTTCGACAAATAATTGGCTGGAGAGAATATATGCGAGGTATTTATTGGAATAAAATGCCCGATTATGCCACGATGAATTATTTCGGTCACGAAAACAAACTACCCAATTGGTTTTGGACTGGAAAAACCAAAATGAATTGCCTGAAAGATGCCATCAATCAATCTTTGAATTTTTCGTACGCACACCACATTCAACGATTAATGATTACAGGAAATTTTGCGCTTTTGGCTGGGATTCATCCCGATGAGGTCGATGCATGGTATTTGGGAATTTACATTGATGCCATCGAATGGGTCGAAATCACAAATACCAGAGGAATGAGCCAGTTTGCCGATGGCGGAATTGTAGGCACAAAACCGTATGTAAGTTCGGCTTCTTACATTGACAAAATGAGTCATTATTGCGGTTCGTGCTATTATAAAAAAGCCGTAAAAACTGGCGATAAAGCCTGCCCTTTCAATAGTTTGTATTGGAATTTTTACGACAAAAACGAAGATAAATTAGGCAAAAATCCACGAATTGGTATGATGTATAATGTTTGGCGAAAAATGAAACCCGAAACTAAAGCCGAATTGTTGCAACAAGCTGAAAGATATATGAATGACATTGAAAATTTATAAGTTTAAGGTTTAAGGTTTAAAGTTTCAAGTCACGGAACTTTAAACTTTAAACCTGAAACCTGAAACAAAAAGACAAATGAAAACTACAATAGTTTGGTTTAAAACCGATTTAAGATTAGAAGATAACGAAACACTTGTCAAAGCCATTGCGCAAAGCGAGCAAGTAATTCCTGTGTATTGTTTTGACGATACACACTTTGAAACCACTGTTTATGGATTTAAAAAAACAGGCAATTTCAGAGCGCAATTTTTATTAGAATCCTTAGAAGATTTAGATAAAAATCTACGAGAGCTGGGTTCTGGTTTAGTAATTCTGAGAGGAAAACCAGAAATTGAAATTCCGAAAATTGTACAAAAATATAAAGTACAAAAAGTGTTTACGAAACGCGAAGTGGCTTACGAAGAAAAAAAGACGGAAAAATTAGTCCAAGATGAATTATTCAAGTTGCGATGCGAATTAGAAACTTGCAGCACGAGCACATTATATCATGCGGAAGATTTACCTTTTTCGATAAAAGACATTCCAGATGTGTTTACGAATTTCAGAAAGAAAACAGAAAAAGATGCTGTAATTAGAGAGTCTTTTGAAAAACCACAACAAATCAATTCACCGGAAATACCAGTTTTACAACTT
>JAYVIK010000119.1:0-39983 GCA_043770265.1 Flavobacterium sp.
GGGTACAGAATATGAATTTGTACACAATCCAAAAGAGATCAACGGCATTAAAACTCGGAAAATAGTAAGGTTAACGACTAAAAATAGTATTGGATAGAATGATAAAAACAATACAGCAAATTACCAGTAGAGCTGGTTTTGAAAGTATTAAAAAATAAGTAAATGAAAATAAATATACTCGCAATAGAAAAATATCTTCCTGAAAATATCGTTTCATCAGCATCTTTAGATGAACTGGCTAATGGAATTAATGGACGGATAGAGAAAAATACTGGTGTGAGTTTTCGACATCACATTACTAATCAAGAAAGCGTTTGTGAGATGGGTGCTTTTGCGTTACAAAAAGCATTAGATAAATCAAATTTAAAAGCTGAAAATATTGATATGCTGATTTTTTCAGGAGCATCATTTGATTATCCAATCCCGCATAATTCAGTTATTATTAAATCTAAAATAACAAATGACAAGGTTGATTTTCCTTGTATCGATATTGATTCCACTTGTTTGAGCTTTTTAAACGCATTAGATATTGCCCACTTATATTTACAAGCTGATCGCTACAAACGAATTGCAATAGTTTGCTCTGAGGTAGCATCAAAAGCACTTAGTCCGCACGATGAAAAAGTTTTTGGTTTGTTTGGTGACGCTGCCGTTGCTATTATTATTGAGTCCTCTAATCAGCTTGGCTATATAGCTAGGTATACAAATTTTACCAATTACCCATCAGGTGCTATGTTTGCTCACGTACCCATTGGCGGGGCAATAAATAGAGGGATAAATATTTCGCCAACAGATTTTGGCTATTACTTTAAAATGGATGGCAAAAAACTAATCCGCTTAACCATAGGACATTTGGACTCCTTTATAACTAAATTGGAACAAAGTATTCAATATAAAATTACTGATTTTGATTATATTATTGCACATCAGACTAGTAAATTTGGCAATAATTATTTAAAACTTAAATACAAATTAGACTCAGAAAAAGTTATTGAAACATTACCCTTCTATGGCAATTGCATTTCAGCCTCAATCCCTTTAGGACTTGAAAAACTTATGAATTGCGGTAGTACAATCAGTAACAAGAAAATTTTGATGATGGGTTCAGGTGCGGGATTGAGTATTGGGGCAATCGTTTTGGAGTTTAATTAAATCAGCCTTCCCTTGTCATCACAATTGCGTAAAGAGCTATTGCAAATGCTAAAAATTTGATATTCAAAAAAAATAAACAAGCGTGATATGCTAAAATATAAACAATTTATTTCATAAGCACTAAAACTTATTTTATAGCGGAAAATTAACCTTTCTTCTTCCGCATCCTATAAATATAATAACCAATTCCAGCAACAAGCACATAAGGAATAACCATCAGATAAACGATGCCGTCATTGACAGCTGCAGCTTTTACCTTATTGCCTTCACCCGCCAAAGCTGCGCGACACATCGCACATTGAGCGTTTACAGAAAGAGAATAGAATATAGAAAATAGAATATAGAAATATACTCTTTGTCTACTGCCTCTTTGCTCTATCCTCTTTACTCTATTTTCTCTACTAAACATAATAGGGCGAAATCATTAAATAAACAATAACACCAGTTACAGCCACATACAACCAGATTGGGAATGTGATTTTAGCGATTTTTTTATGCCTGTCAAAGCGTTCTGCCAAAGCACGAACATACGTTATCAAAACCAAAGGAATAACTGCAATAGACAAAAGAATATGAGATATTAAAATGAAAAAGTAAACCATCTTAATGGAACCTTCCCCTCCAAATTTTGTCGAATCTGTTGTCATGTGATACGCCACATACATTACCAAAAATGCTAATGACAGTGCAATAGCTGTTGTCATCAATCGTTGGTGAAGTTTTCTTTTACCGTTTTTGATTGCCAAAACCCCTGCAACCAAAACTACAGCTGTAATTCCGTTTATTGTGGCATAAATTGGTGGTAGAAACGGAAGTGGTTCAACATTGTAGCCAAGATCTTTTAGCTTAACACTGAAAAGTACCGCAACTACAACCGGAATCAAAATGGAAACGAATACGATCCATTTGCTGTATTTTTTTTCTAATGCACTATTTTCCATATTATTCTTTTAATAAAATTGCAATGTCTTGTTGAATGTCTCTAACTCCAGTTTTTTCTAAACCATCATAATATAAAATCGGGTTTCCGTATTTGTCTTTTCGGCAACGAATGTCTCCGTTCTTGTCAATAAGAGCAAACAATCCAGAATGTTCAAAACCTCCTTTTGCCTTATTATTTTCACCTGCATAAAGATTGAATCCTTTGTTAGAAAGATCGAAAATATAGGTTTTGTCGCCTGTCAAGAAATTCCAATTCGAAGATTTTACACCTAATAACTTTCGATGTTCGTTCAAAACTTTAGCTGTATCGTGTTCAGGATCGATGGTGATTGACACAATTCCAAAATTAGGATTTCCAAAAAAGGTTTTTTCAATTTGCAACATACTTTGGTTCATCTTCGGACAAATTGTTGGGCAAGTCGAGAAGAAAAATTCTAAAACATAAACTTTACCTTTGTAAGTTTCATTACTAACCTTGATATTGTCTTGATTGACCAATTCAAATTTTGGAGCTGGACCAATTTTTATCAAACTTCCATTATTTGTAGTAGAATTTGAAACTTTATCCAGTCGATCTCCTTTTACCATTTCGTTGTTTTGAAAACGGTCGATAATTTTTGGAATGGCATAGATTCCGAAAACCAAAACAATAAACGAAATGCCGATATATGATTTATTTTTGAACATTATTTCTAGTGTTTATAGTTTTTTAGTAGCATTGTTATTTTTTTTGAGCGCTGCTCGATATTCGTAAAGAATAATTTTGAAATCGTCCAACATTTCGTTGCTCAATTCTGATGGATGAAAAGTGTTGTAGCCTTCTTTGTACCCTTTCTTTTCTTTTCTTCCTCTAAGGTTTCTCGCTTTATCAACAATGTAAACGTTTGGAGTTCCAAAATCTGAATCCAGATTTCCAACTAATTTTAGCTGATTGTAATAGGCTGTGATTTCTTCTGGGGATGTGAAAACAAAATGCCATTGGCTAACATCGGTAGATGCGCTCAAAGCATCAACAATGGTTTTTGCATGTTTTTCGGTTCCGATTGGACAAAGAACTACAAACTGAAGATCTTTGAATTCGTGATAACGCTGATAAATTTTTGCATTAAGGTTAAAAAAATTACCCCTATTTTTTAAAATATTAGCCCCTGCAAAACCAAGAATTGTAATTTTATTATCAAGACTAACTTTTTCATTATTCAATGATTTCCAAGCGCCAAAATCAGCAACCTTGGGGGTTATTATAGGTAATTTTGTAAAACTGTTTACTCCTGATGCAAAAAAAAGATAAGCAACAATGGGTAAAACAAAAAGAACGAAGAGAACAATATTTTTTTTCATAATAGAAGCAACAATATAATGTACAAAAATAAAAAAAGGCACGCAATGCGCACCCTTTTTATTGAATTAATATTTTGTTAAAAATTCCACTTGATGGTAGAATTCTTAAAGACCTCAAATACATAATGACCTTCAGTCAAAAGAATGAAAAGCAAATAAACAACTAAGAAAATTAAGGGAAAAACAACTGCATATTGTAATGATGTTTTTTCACCCTCCATGTGCATAAAAGCATACACAATATAATAGGCTTTGACACCAGTTAAAATAATGAAAATCCAGTTTAATAAGTTCAAACTTAACAAACTATTGTTGTGTAAAAAACCTGGTTTTATGATTCCCAAAATTACCTCAAAGATTGTAATTATGGATAATATTCCAAAAACTGTCCAAATTCTTTTTGTGTTAGAAACGTGATCGTGTGACATAATAATACCTTTAATAAAATTAAACTAGATAGAAAACGGTGAATACAAATACCCAAACTAAATCGACAAAGTGCCAATAAAGTCCCACTTTTTCAACCATTTCATAACTTTTTCTTTTCTCATAAGTGCCAAGTAACACATTAAAGAAAATAATAATATTGATAATAACTCCAGAAAATACGTGAAACCCGTGGAAGCCTGTAATAAAGAAAAAGAAATCTCCAAACAATTTACTACCATATTCGTTTCTGGTCAGGTTTGCACCTTCGACAACTAAACTGGCGTCTTTCAATCTCAATTCCGATTGGCTTCTAGTAAGTACTGTTTTTTTCTTGTTGGCATCAATCGTTTCAGTTCGTACCAAAATATTTGGATGTGCTTTGAAACCCGCTTGAACTTCGGCAACAGAATAAGATGGCAAAGTAGGTTCTTGCATAAACCATTTTGCTTTGTCTCTGGTTAACTGCTCTCTTTCTTCTGGCAATGTAACCGCAAAATCGGCAAGAGCTACTCTTTTTCCATCTGTATCTACGAATTGAAGTAAACTTCCTCCCTTAGTTTCGATAGCGCCATATTCTCCTTTGATAAAATTTTTCCATTCCCAAGCTTGTGAACCCACGAATATTAAACCACCTATAATGGTCAAAAACAGATAAACGACTACTTTATCTTTTTTCATTTGATGACCAGCATCAACGGCTAGAACCATAGTTACCGATGAAAAAATCAAAACAAAGGTCATAAATGCCACATAAAGCATGGGCTGAGGATTTCCGTGCATAAACGGAAAGTGTGTAAATACCTCATCGGCTAAAGGCCAAGTTTCAATAAATTTGAATCTTGAAAAACCATAAGCGGCAAGGAATCCTGAAAATGTTAAAGCATCTGACACGATAAAAAACCACATCATCATTTTGCCATAACTCGCTCCCATAGGTTGGTTGTCGCCGCCTCCCCAAACTTTTTCTCCACTATTTGCAGTTGTAACTGTACTCATAAAAATATTTTAATTAAAAGTTTTCAAATCTACAATTTTTCTTATTCAAAGAAAAATAAAAATAAAAATAAATAAATCCATAATAAATCTAGAAAGTGCCAATACATAGCCCCTAACTCAATGCCTAGAGTTTGTGATGAATTGTACTTGCCTTTCAATTGGTTAAAAATAATAATAAAAAGGGCGATTAACCCACCTGCAAGGTGCAATAAATGCACTACAGTAACAATGTATAAAAATGTTGTTGTAATAGAACTTTCGGCACCAGTGAAATAATATCCACTTTCCACTATTTGACCAAAACCTATAAATTGCAATACAACAAATAAAATCCCTAAAGCTAAGGTAGCTAATAGAAATGAAGTTGTTGCCTTTTGATTGTCTTTTTGAATGGCTTTTTTTGCCAAATGAAAAGTTACACTACAGCCTATTATCACAACTGCGCTGTAGAAAAAAGCGGTTGGCAAGTGAAAATCCTTTAACCAATCGGCTCTGGATTTACTTACCACGAAAGCGCTTGTAAGTCCAGCAAACATCATAATCATACTGATCATGGCGAACAATAATAGCAATTTATAAGATCTATCTGATCTTGATTTATGCTCTTCGGCGGTCATTGTAGTTGTCATAACTATCTTAAAATTTTGTCAAATATATAAATTAATTGCAATAGAGTAATGTAAGAAACACTTATTAGCATCAAAGTTCTTGCGGCTTTGGCTGTTCTTAATTGATACAATTTTACAGCGTAAAAAAGCATCCAAAGGCCAAGCAAAAATACCAATACTGCAGCAATTGGCGAAATGAATAATTGTCCTGTATAACCCAAAGAAGGTAAAAGCGAAGCTATTATTAACCAAACTGTATATAATATAATTTGCAAAGCCGTTCCGTTATCTTTTTTTCCTGTTGGCAACATAAAGAAACCTGCTTTTTCATAATCCTCGAATAAAAACCAGCCAATAGCCCAAAAATGGGGAAACTGCCAGAAAAACTGAATCAGAAATAAAGTTCCGGCTTCGATTCCAAAATTTCCAGTAGCTGCAACCCAACCCAACATAAACGGAATCGCTCCAGGAATAGCACCAACAAATACCGACAACGAGGTTACCGTTTTTAAAGGCGTATAAATACTGGTGTACAAAAATATAGAAATCGCACCAAACATAGCTGTTTTAGGATTGATGGTGTAAAGCAACACCATTCCAACAAGAGTAAGAATACTTGCGATAACCAAGGCAACATTGGGTGACATTCTTCCTGCGGGAACGGGACGATTCTTAGTTCTGTCCATCAAGGCATCGAGGTCTTTTTCAATTACTTGATTGTAAGCATTCGAAGCACCTACCATACAATACCCTCCAATGGCCAGCTTTAGCAAAATCATCCAATCTAAAGAAAGGATATCTGGAACTCCAAGCATAAAACCTGCAATTGATGAAAACACAACACTAATAGCCAAACCAGCTTTTGTGATTGCTTTAAAATCAATGTATATAGATTTAATGTTAATGGAATTGGATGTACTACTCAAAGTTTGCTTGGTTTGTTTTTTAAAACTTTTGCAAAAGTAGTTTATCAAAAGGGATTAGACAAAAAACAATTCATAAAAAAAGTTTATGATTTCAAAATTGGAAAAAATTGGAAATAGTTTTTATTCGAATGTAGGTTTGAATACTACTTTTTGTAATTTAAATTCAATATGAACCATAATCTAGTAAAACAAACTACTGAACTTAAATTTTACACATTTAACGCATTTTGGATACTGCTTTTCTAACCTTGATGATGACTTCTATGGTTTTGTATTTTAATTTTAAAGGAAATGACTCAATGATAGAACACCCATCATTTAATTTGATTTTAAGAAGATATTTTTTATAACTATTCAATTTTATGACCCCGACTAAAATCAAAAAAGAGGGTGATAAAACAACTAAACTAAAACCATAAATCCATACTAAAAACATCACAACACTTAGGGATAGACAAACAAATAACGCAATGTATTTAAAAGGAACTTTTTTGACTTTGATATAAATTTTACTGATTTCTGAAAACGAAATTTCTTTTGACTCTTTGTCTTGATACTTCAGAATCACTCCATTTTCGCTTATCGATATTTTTTTAAAATTGCTTGCTCTCATACTATTTTATGTTTCTTATTTTTAGTCGTTTTCAAATAAAAAATTCTTTTCTCGAAACTCGGTCATTTTATCGTAAAAATTTCCAGAGATAGGACATTCTCTTTTAACCAATTCGTTATAAGCGATTAGAACTGAATTTGTTTGATATTCCCTCCAAAAAAAAATCACGTAAATCAAATCTAAACTGGTTATGTTCTCTAAGGATTCCTTTTCGATTGTTTTTAGTATCATCATTTGCGCAATTTTTTAATTGAAACAAAATTAAATGCAATAAAAATCAATTCCTTACGGTTTTCCTTATTTTGAAGGATTTTTATTTAAAAAAATTTTCGAGGTTGTGGTGATGTTTTTTTGTTTCAAAGTCGGGAGATTTTGAAGAGCAGCGTTGTGATGGTGTTTTTTGTTTCTAATTCGGGAAACTTCAAAGAGCGGTGAAGATTGGGTTTTTAGCCAATGGAAAAAGTTCTAATCACTTCATTTAGTAAAAACAGGAAATTGCTCTGCAGAAAAACGTTTTATTTAGTGTTTCCATCTTGTGCGAAGATAATAAAAGCGCCAAGAGATAAAATCAATTACAATACTACTTTTTTCACATTCTCTTATTGATTTTTAATAGTCACCTTCTGTTTTTTGTCCTTTTGCAATGGCTTTTGCGCCAGAAGTTCCAATTCGTTTGACTCCCAATCGAATCATTTCTATTGCTTCATCATAAGTTCTGACTCCGCCCGCCGCTTTTACAGGTAGTGGATTGGAGTTTTCAAGCATTATAATTATGGCAGGAATAGTAGCGCCGTTGGGCAAATTGTTTTCTGTTTTATAAAAACCCGTCGAAGATTTCACAAAAACAGATGAATAATTTTCTTCTTTAAAATGAGTAATAACACTGTTTTTAATCATTGCCGAAAGCTGCATAATTTGTTTTTCATCTAGGGCTGCGACTTCGATAATCCATTTAACAACTTTGTTATGAGCCAAACCCAATTGAGTACATTTCAAGACTTCTTCTTTAACTAAATCTATATTTCCAGCTTTAAAGGCTTCGTAATTGCATACAAAATCTAAATCATCGGCTCCATCTTGAATCGCTTGAGTTGCCTCGGCAAGTTTGGCTTCTAATCCTGCAGTTCCTTCTGGAAAATCGATCACGGTTCCTATTTGCACTGCCGAATTAGTCTCTATAATCATTTTGCTTGCCAGCGAGACCATATCGGGACGAATCATAATTAGTTTGAAATTCTCGTCAATGGCTTCTTGAATGAATTCTTTAACAATTATTGTGTTTTCAGCATCGGATAGTCCTGCCTGTGAAGGTGTTTTTAAATAAGTCGAATCTAAGTATTGCTTGATATTCATTGGTTTAACTGATAGTTTGTAAATTAAATTTTATCTAAAATTTTTCTATTTCTATTCAACAAACTAATTGAAATTACTCCCAGCGATGCACCCAATACATTAGACAAAATATCAAAAATATCTGCGCTTCTTGTTGTTGTGAAAAGTTCTTGCAATAGTTCGATTATAATTCCAAAAATAAACGAGAAAACAAGAGCCAATACCAATGGTTTGAAATAATTTAAACCACTCAATTTCTTTTTTAAATACAAAAACCAGAGGATTGTAAATACAAAATGAAAGACAATATGAATAAATTTATCAAAGTTTGGTATGGTTATTTCCTTAAGTTTGTGTGCGTTTTCCAAACACAAATAAAGAATCAAGCTACTCCAAAATATAGCCGAGTATAAATAAATGTTTTTACGCACCTATCAATTCTTTGTAGGATTCGCTCGAAAGTAAAGATTCTATTTCGTCTAGATTGGCGATTTTCACCTTTATCATCCATCCAGCTCCATAAGGATCGGTGTTTACGCTTTCTGGTTTACTTTCTAAAGCCTCATTAAACTCGATGATTTCACCTGAAAGTGGAAGAAACAAATCCGAAACTGTTTTTACAGCTTCAACGGTTCCAAAAACCTCATCTTTTTCGAGAGTTTGGTCTAAAGTTTCTACCTCAACATAAACAATATCGCCCAATTCTTTTTGTGCAAAATGAGTAATTCCTACCGTTGCCACATCACCATCAATGCTAACCCATTCGTGATCTTTTGTGTATTTTAAATTTTCAGGTACGTTCATAATTATTTTAGATTACAGATTGCAGATTTTAGATTGCAGATCCTAGATTATAAATTAATATATTTTAGATTTTTCTATTTTTTTTACAATTGCCATTTTATTGGAAATTTGAAAGGACAAATGTAACAATCTTCTATCCAAATTTTGATCGGATTTAAAAAAATTAATTTCCGAAATTATATCGCATTGTAAACCCTGAACGAACATTGGTCAGAGGAAAAGAAGTCGATACAACTGCTTGTGAAAACGCATGGTCGTAATAGAAAATAGCCGTTAAGTTTTTGCTAAACGAATAATCGGCAGTCAATTTTAATGACCAAATATTTTGTCCACCTGCTAATTGATTGTTGTCATAATCTAAATAGCGCACAATAGTTTTATTGTTCCGATAGGACAAATCGGCTTTTATAATCACATCACTTTTTATAATTCCTGTAGCATTATCGGCAAGTTTAGACGAAAAAACAACATCTTTTATTCGATAACCCATTCCTACTACATATTCTATACCTTTGACTTCGGTCAATAAATTATTGTCAAAACTCATCGATAAAGCTCTATCTTTTTTGATTTCGGTAAGGAGTTTTAAGGAGTTTTTTAATTCAAAATCCATTCGAAGTAAGGGACTAAATTGTTCAACCAAATTGACATTCGACATAATGGTTTTGTTAAAGAAATTCCCGCTTGCATCCACTCCAGTTGGATTTTTATCAAATTCAAAATTAGATCGAAAAGCATTAACGGTGTAAGAAGCTCTATAGTTTTGTTGCAAAGAGAATCGTTTGAAATTCTTCTTGAAGAAATCAAGACGCATCAATCCATTGTATTTAATAGACCAGTTGGGCACGGGAAAACTTTTGAAAAGCCCAGTAGATACACTTGAAGCATTTTCTCCAGAATAGGCTGCTAAAAAGGCTGGTAACAAAACCGCCTGATTGTTTTTTCCAAATCCTTTTGGGAAACCTTCAGCATCAATATTGACTGGATTGGCAAGGTTGATTCCTTTTTCTGTTGCCAATCGATTTGCAACCAACAATCTATTATTTCTAAAGTCGTCGAATGCCGCTGATATGTTTTCGTCGCTTGCAGAAAAAGCTGTTTTAATTAATATAGTCGAAATAGAAAACATTCCGTAGCTATAAGGTGAACGAGGATTATAATCCAAAAATCCATCACTATTGATATCAGAAACATCATATTGTTCAGAAAAATTCTCAGAATACGATCGGTCTAAAGTCAAATCAATTTTTAAATCAGGCAATAAATCGATATTAACTGTTGATTTAAATACCTCATTGGTAACTTGAGTAAAATTTTGGTTAAAGTTTTGGTAGGAAGTAAGCCAACCCTGTTTGGCGGCTTCATATCTCACATCGTCTTGGCTACCGAAAATAAATCCGATGGTAGGTTTTGAAGTTCCAAAGAATCCAACTCCAGGCGTGTAACCTGGTAAAACGGTACCGCTGTTTTTAGTGTAATTGGCTTGAATGGTTTTTACACTGGTTAAAATTCCAATTAAACCATTTAGAAAATTATTGTTTTTTGGGATTTTAACTTTGGTATCTGTTATTTTTTCTCCAGGTTTTGGGGCTGCAGGTTTTGGCTTAGGTTGCGTTTGCGACTTTTTCGTCAATCCAATATATTTATAGAACGAATCCATATTCAAATTGGCGTTCAAATTGTGAGAAATGGCGTTTTGAACCGTATTTCCTAAATTAAACGTATTACCATTTTCATCTGTATATTGAGACAATGCTACTGAAGTACGTTGCCAACTGTAATCACCTGTATAAGCATAATTTGCTTTTATAAAACTAAATAAAGGTATTTTGTCTATTGGGATTTCATAATTCATCACCAATTGTTGCATGTGTTGATTGGATTGTCCTACATTCAAATAGCTATCCCAAATGGTCAAATCATCGATTGGAACATTATCAGCATTCAGATAGTTTTTTACAATATTACCCGAGGAAGCCGTATAGTTGAATTTTAGACTTTTAGTCAAATTATAATTAAATCCATAATTGTAATTGAACGCATAATTTCTTCTGTATAGCGGGTCAAGACCAATACTTTTATCATCTAATTCTACTTGTCTAAATTGTTGACGGTTGTATTGACGAATAATATTGGTATTGAAATTGATATTTGTTGGCAAATAATTGAAATTGAAATCGCTTAAGATTTTCCAATAGTTGCTTTTTTTAGTGAATTTTGATTTCTTGAACGGCACTACTGGTTTGGGCTGAAAACTAAAAGCATAATCAACTGCTGTATTGGCTTCCTGATTGGTAAATTGTTCTATTTCATAATCGCGATGTTCCACTTCGTTGTAAGACTGCGAAAAGGTAAAATTTTCAGGATCATAAACTCTTTGCTTTTGTTCAGCACTTCTATCTTTTCTTACTCCAATAAAATTGATGCTTTTTCTTTTCGTATAATCAACTGCTCTATTTTTGATGTTGTCTTTTTCATCGCCAATGGCTGTATTTTCCAATAATTGTTTCAGTTTGATATCCGCATTAAACGGGTCGAATTCTGGAGTAATCGTTTCTTCGCCAACAGCAAAATTAAATGGCAAATTGATTTTCCATTTTGGTGGTAATAACTTCCCTAAACTAAAATTAGTTACGATGTTATATTGTTGGGTGTCTTCGCGGCTTCTTTGGTTTGGCCCTTCTTCAATTCCTCCAAAACCAATGGTGCTTTTTCTACCTGTTGCCGAGATAGTCGCAAAATCGGCAAAGTTGGTATCCACACTCAATACCGCAGCCATACCTCCGCTGTTATCCATATCGGCAACTCGAAGTTCATTAAACCAAACTTCTCCTTTTAAATTTTGTCGATCATTATTTTTTACTCCTAACATTAAATTTCGAACCATCCCAAAATTAGGATTTCCTTTGATTCCCAATCTCAATTTATTTTTTTTCCCTGCTAATGAGGGATCCAAATCGTCTTCATTTTGATAATAGATACCGTCAGCAGGCAAGGTGCTTGGATCGATACTCATCGCTTTAATTTTCAATAGAGTCAGTAATGACAATTTCAAGTCAATTTCATTTTCAGCAGGCCAAACTGATTCTGCACTCAAAGCAGGACAATTTGTGCCCAAAGAACCGGCGGGTTGAGTTACTTTTAATGGGATTTCAATTTGATAAAAATTTTGCGTAAAGTCATTTCCAAAACGGATAAAACCTTTCATTTGATCATCACTAAGAGCAATTTCATTAGGCAAAGATTCTGCGTGCAAAAACATTTTTAGTTTATTGAATTGTCGCATATCGACAGTCACATTTTTAAACACAGCTCTCGAATCTTCTGGCTCTAGCCCTTTGCCTGAAACTCTTAATGACAACGATTGTTCATTTTGATTGATAACTGTGTTTGCGCTAAACAATTGTTCTTGCTGTACTCCCGGAGGAATGATATAATTGATTGGGCATCTATCGTCATTTTCCTGTAGATTCACCGCTAATATATCAAAATTGGTTTGATCATCGGTTGGTTTGGTATCATTGGGATCTAAAGTGTTGGTGTATCTTCTCCAATCGCCTCTAACTAAATCTAATGAACCAAATCGAACCGTTACATCACTGCTAAAACCGGTCATAAATAGTCTCATAAAACGTATAGATCTAAAATCAGTTATGTTTCCAATAGTGTTATCAGGCTGAAAAACTGGGATTTTAAACTGAATCCATCTAGAATCGGTTACTTGTCCATTGTCCATTGTAACCTGAGTATTTCTAATATCGGTAATATAATTTTGACCTACACTCATATTAGGTCTTACATCCACACTGTATTCGTAATACGCATTGATGGTATTCATTGTATTGTCTCTGTTAATATCTTCTACATCAGGTTCGACAGTTGCTGCTCTATTGGCATCATTGATATCTACGGCAGAGTTTCCTTCTAATCCATTATAATCTCTATATCTTTCTAAAATTCCACCTGAAGCATTCAAATAATATTTATAATCATCAGCTGCTGGATCGGGTTGTGAAGCATAATTAGTATAAATAGCGGCTTCCTTAGAACCTGGCAAACCGTCTAAACCTAAATCTTGATTGGTTCTGTTGGCTGCATTGACATCAAAAGCGTAAATTAAAGACTGCGAAGCGGGAACATCACCCCAAATAGGCTGTGGGTTTACCTTTATTTGATCTGATCCCAATCCGTTTTCATATTGTTTTCTTCCATCTTTCAAAATATCTTCGGAGATTTCTCCTAAATTGAAATAAATTTTTCCGGTATTGGTTTTTGGAATTTCCCCTGCTCCTACATAAGGATCTAAAACCCAAAACTGAATGTATTCCACATTTCCTTGTTCGAAATTGGTTGAATTTAAGGGACGCATTATTCCACCAAAATTATCTTTAGGATTTGTAGTGGTATTCAAAGCATTATTATAAGGACCTCTTTCGGTAGGATAATAGGTTAAATCTAAAGTATTTATAACCTGCGTTTGTCCTTGGGCAATATCCGTTATTGGGTATAACTCTTGACTGTAAATCCTCCTTGTAGTATTGAGCGACAAATCGTCATTTGAAATACCTGTTGGTTTTGACGTATAAAAAACAGGGTCGATGGTGTACCAAGACAACTTTGACCTTTTGAAACCATAACTCAAATCATTGGCATTGGCATTAAACTCATAATCAGTAGGTTTTTTAGCATCTTTATTCGTTGGTGTTGAAGATAATTCCCAAGCAAATGGGGAGCGCATATCGATAGTAGATTGCGAACCTTCAAAATCATCTACATAAATGGTGGATTCTCCTTGAAAACCATTTCCCTTAGGATCGTCAGGTTCTAAAAAGGCAATTTCACCTCTAATCGAAAGATTGGAAGGCGCATCGGTATCCATAAACGGTAGTTTATTTACTAATCGGGTAAAAAATGGAATTTCCGATGAATAATTACCATTGAAACCAAATATACTATTGTTAACCGTTTCTTGTCCGAAGCTCGATTTTTGGGTAAAGGGTCTTTCGCTTAATTTTAAAAAGGTAGCTCCCAATAAAAATTTATCTGAAATTTGATGTTCCACATTCACTCCAAAAAAACGTTTGGTTTGTTGTCCAAAAATAGAATTGTTTTCTAACGTCACGCTAATTGGTGTATTTGAAGCCTGAAGTGAAGGATCTAGAATTTGAACTCTTCCCAATTGATAATTCACGCTATAATCGATTCCTTCAGCCAAAACTCTTCCGCCAGCGGTAACTATTACTGAACCTCTAGGCACGTTGAAAGCGCCAATTGGAATTCCGTCGCCGCCAGTAGATTTGTATTTTCCTCTTAGTAAGAATTTGTTTTTCTCACCGTCTTGTAGTGCTCCAGCTTGTGTACTGGAATACATATTTCGGAATACATATTTCTTTTGATTTGGGTTAAAATCTGAACTACTGTTTGGATCACCCTTATAATTTTGTGTGGAACTAGTTCTTAATTTCTCAAATAATAATTCCCCAAAAGGTTCTTTGGTTGTAAATATGATTCGGCCGTTTTGAGTATCAATGGTAAGGCCTTGCATAAAATCGAAGAACCCATCACCGCCTGTTTGTGGATCATTATTGAAATTCAATTTGTCTAAATTGAAAACTTTCAACAAAGGCGTTTCGGCAACTTCATTTCCTTGTGTAGGATTTGGCGGAAAATTACTTCCAGTTACAGGTGTAATATAATTTATAGGAGATGGATCAGCATAAAGAATATTGAATTTGAAATTTTCTTGCTTTAACTGATAAGCTCCTTGAATTTGATATATGTTTTTCATCATCAAGTTCCATGTTGGAGTGACCACTTTTATCTCAGGAATAGCACCGTCAAGCGAAAGTTTTCGTTCAACACTTGTCAAATTACTTTTCAGCATTTTCAATATCAAACATTGAGAAATTATAGCCTGAGTTTCAGGAGTTGTTCCTGTGACAACAGTAGCATCAACCCCATCATTTCCAAATTCTCCAACTTGATAAACTGCATCTCCAATTGTATATTCATACGCAACTGCCAAAACTTCATCATTTGCTAATCTTTGTTGCAAAGAAAGATATCCCAATTGCGGATTGAAGGTATATTCATTAGCCATTAATTTTCGGGCATTTTCCAACTTTGAATAATCTTTTCCTTCGCTAATATTTTTATCTTTGATTGGATTAGAAATAGTTGGAATATTGAATCCTAAATTTGAAGTTGCTATTTCTCGAATATTTGAATTTAATATCCCTCCACCTGGCGGAACTGGATAAGTTTGTGTTGAAGTGATTAATTTTGGGTTATAAAAATTATTTGAGTTATCCGTTGGCGTATTAATTCCTTTTATAAAGAATCCTGGATAATCAGGAACATTGGTACCTACTACTTCATTGTCTTGCAATCCCGATAATTGTGCTTCCCCTAAATCCTGAAGTGCAATAACATTTCTAAGATTATTATTGGTAGTGGTTACTCGGTTTTGTCTATTGGTTACCCAAACTTCCAACCTTGTAATTTGAACTCTACTGTCTATAAAAGGATAGTTTTTTAGGGCTAAATCATATTTATTTCTAAAATATTGCGAAAGAAAAAAGTGTCTGTCACTATCGTAGTCCAATGCGAACATTTCAAAGTCTTGTACTGTTCCACCGCCTTCTGCAACTACTGTTTTGGTTTGAGATTTTTGTTCTGAAAAAACGCCGGTTATACTTGTTTTACCAAATTGTAATTTAGTTTTTACCCCAAACAAACTTTGAGCGCCCTTAATTAAGGAACTATTCAAAGGCATACTAACATTACCAACTTCAATTTTTTGAATAATATCGTCTTCTGTTGGTGTGTATTCTAACTTGAATAAATTTTGAAATGAAAAAGTGGACTGCGTATCATAATTGAAATTTACATTGAGTCGGGTTCCCACTTTCCCCATCAAACTCATACTTATTCTTTGGGTAAAATCGAATGAAACTAGAGATCTGTTTCTAGGAGAAAAAGCTGGATTGTCTTGTTTTGTATAACGAGCACCAAAATCCATTTCGACAGAACCTGTAGGTTTTATATCGATAGTATTACTTCCGAATATGGTTTCAAAAAGTCCTGATTTTATATAATATCGAGGTAACAAATCTTTTTTTGCTAGGTCACTTTCTCCTTTTTTTCCATCGATAGCATCTAATTTCTCTTTAAAATAGTTGCGCATCGATTCCTTTCTTACACGGTCTTCGTATTCTTTTGGAGATAAAATAGCGGGGTAACTTGTTGGAAAATCCCCTACTGTTTTCGATAAAAGATACATTTCGGAAACAGGGTCGTAGGAATACGCTTTTACAATACTTTGCGGGTCTTTGATATCAATTTTTCCTGTCGAAAATCCAGTTTTAATTGTATCTTGAGTTGGTGGGTTTACTTGAGCTTGCGATACAAAACCACAAAATAAAATTATTAAAAACGCACAAATTTTATACACGTTTGGTCTCTTTTTTAAATAATGTAATTTCAACTTTTATAAGTTTTTTAAAGCCTGCTTGATAATAAATTCAACTGAACTATCTGGGGTATCTTTAATGATTTTTTCTACAACTCGCTCCGAGGTCTTCCTTACAAAACCTAAAACCTCCAAAGCAGATAACGCTTCATCTCTATTTGTATTGTTTTGTGACATCGAAACTTCGTCTAAATCATACAATTTTAGCACTTTCTCTTTCAAATCGAGTATTACTCTTTGAGCGGTTTTACTTCCAATTCCTTTTATCGATTGAATAGTTACGACATCGCCAGAGGCAATAGCATTAGTAATCTGTTTGGGATCTAATGAGGACAACATAGTTCTGGCAATGCTGGCACCAATTCCCGAAACGGACAGTAATAATTTGAAAATTTCTCTTTCTGATTTTTCTACAAAACCAAATAAAGTATGGGAGTCTTCTTTGATTTGCAGATAGGTAAACAATTTAATATAATCAGTCGATGGAAGTAAAGAATAAGTATGTAGAGAAATATTTACCTCATACCCTACTCCACCACAATCTATTACTACTTGAGTTGGTGTTTTTTCTGCTAATTTCCCTTGCAAGTGTGCTATCATACAATACTTTAAATGTGGCCAAATATAACAAAACTTATATAAATTTTTGCCAAATTTATATAAGTCCTGATGTTAAGAAAAAAATATTTTACTTTTTAATTTTCTTCTTCTCTAATTCTTGTGCATCAATCACTGCAATTGCGGCCATATTTACCATTTCTTCTACACTTGCTCCTAATTGAAAGATGTGAACAGGTTTGCCCATTCCTAACATAATTGGTCCGATAGAATCTACTTTGTTTAATTCTTTTAGAAGTTTATAGGTAATATTTGCCGATTCTAAATTTGGAAAAATCAAGGTATTTACTTTCTTACCAGCTAATTTAGAAAAAGGAAATTTGGCTTTCAACATTTCAGGATTCAAAGCAAAATCAGCTTGAATTTCTCCGTCTATTATCATATCGGGATGATGTTTATGCAAATAGGCTACTGCTTCTCTTACTTTAGAAGCGCTTTCATTTGTTGATGAACCAAAATTAGAAAAAGAAATCATGGCAATCACAGGAGGAACTCCAAATAATTTGGCCACGTTAGCGGTCATTAAGGCAATTTTAGCTAACTCCTCAGATGTTGGATTGGTGTTGATTGCCGTATCGGATAAAAACATTGGTCCACGGCTAGTCATCATCAAATTAGTTGTAGCAACAAGCGAAACTCCCGGTGCTTTTTCAATAAGCTGCAACATAGGCTTAACAACTGATGGGTAACTTCTAGAATAACCTGATAACAAAGCATCTCCTTCACCTTGATTGACCATCATTGCTGCGAAATAATTTCTTTCTCGCATAAGGTTTTCGGCATCAAATAAAGAGATTCCTCGTCTTTGTCTCGATTCCCAATAGGCCTTTGCAAACTTACTTCTTCTGGTAGCTTCTTCTGGAGTTTTTGGATCAATAATTGGCACATCAGCATCAAAACCCAATTCATTTTTCAATTCCAAAATAACCTCTTTTTTTCCCAGCAAAATAGGAAATCCAATTCCTTCTTCATAAACCACTTGAGCGGCTTTAAGCACATCGATGTGATCAGCTTCGGCAAAAACAATTTTTTTCGGGTCGGTTTTAGCTCGATTAATTAACATTCGAACCATTTTGTTATCGCTTCCCATACGATCGAAAAGCTCTTCTTCATATTTTTTCCAATCCAGAATTGGATTCAACGCTACACCTGAGTCCATTGCTGCCTTTGCAACTGCTGGTGCAACAACAGCTATCAATCGAGGATCAAAAGGTGATGGAATTATATAATCGCGACCAAAAGTCAACTTGGTGGCTCCATAAGCAATATTTACTTGCTCGGGAACCGTTTCTTTTGCCAAAGCAGCAAGAGCATAAACGGCTGCCATTTTCATTTCTTCGTTTATTTTTGTAGCACGAACATCTAACGCACCTCTAAAAATATAAGGAAATCCTAAAACATTATTCACTTGATTAGGATGGTCAGAGCGACCCGTAGCCATAATAACGTCTTTTCGGGTGGAAATAGCAAGATTATAGCCGATTTCTGGATTCGGATTTGCCATGGCAAAAACGATGGGGTTATCTGCCATTCCTAACAGCATTTTTGGTGTCATAATATCTCCCGAAGATAAACCTAAAAATATGTCAGCACCTACTAAAGCTTCTTCTAAGCTCATTGGATTTTTATCTGTTGCATATTTCAATTGCATTTCGGACAAGGAAGGATTGTCTTTTGTCAAAACTCCTTTACTATTAAACATTAAAATATTTTCGACTTTAAGACCCAGTAAAACATACATATTGGCACAAGCCAAAGCGGCTGAACCCGCTCCAGAAACAACCATTTTTAAATCTTCGGTTTTTTTTCCGGCTAATTCTACTGCGTTTATTAGCGCTGCCGATGAAATAATTGCCGTTCCATGCTGATCGTCGTGCATTACAGGAATATTTAATTCTTCGACCAATCTTCTTTCTATTTCGAAAGATTCTGGCGCTTTTATATCTTCAAGATTGATTCCTCCAAAGGTTGGTGCAATATTTTTTACGGTTTGGATGAATTCTTCAATATCTTTTGTCCCCACTTCAATGTCGAACACATCAATACCAGCAAAGATTTTGAACAGCACTCCTTTTCCTTCCATAACAGGTTTTGAAGCTTCGGGTCCAATGTCTCCAAGTCCTAAAACTGCTGTTCCATTCGATATTACGGCAACAAGATTCCCTTTTGAAGTGTATTTATATACATTGTTAACGTCTTTAGCAATTTCCAAACAAGGTTCGGCAACTCCGGGTGAGTAAGCTAAAGATAAATCTCTTTGGGTGGCATGTTTCTTTGTTGGTACCACCTGAATTTTTCCAGGTGTAGGTTTCGCATGATATAATAATGCTTCTAATCGTTTACTACTCTTATCCATTGTGTCGAATTTAATTTTGGCACACAAATATAGCAGACTTTTGTTAAATAGATCGCATTTATAGCCTCCATTTTTATACAAAAATACAATCTTCGATAATAAAAAGAATAGTTGCAGAATTTGTAACTATTCTAACTATTATATGATAATAATCTATGAGTTTCCGCCACTAATATAGGAATCCAAATACTGAATTGTTTCTTTTTGTATATCAATTATGGATTTCACAACATCTCCAATAGAAATAATTCCGATAATGCTTTCATTATCTAAAACTGGCAAATGCCTGATCTTTTTGGTGTACATTAGTTCCGACCGATCGGGATTCCAAAAACTTCTTTTATAATCACCTACAAAGTAATAGTTTTTAAAATAATCCAATATAACAGTTGATGAACTCTTTGTAGATATAAATATAAGTTTTGATTCTGAAGAATTAGGTTAGGTAGTGAAAAAAAAAAACCACTTTGGTTTTTTTTTTTAATTCTTATGTTTGTAAATTGAAGGAATAAAAATTCTTATAAAGATTAATATTTCAACCAGTTGCTCTATATTGAATAATATAAAATTGAGAGAACAAATGCATAGATAGATAGTTGTAGGTTGTTGAGAAATAGATTTGACACAACAATTGCAAGCTGTTTCCGCTTTAATCATTTATTTTTCATAATAATGTACTGAAATTTTTTTTAACTAAAGGTTTAAACGACTTCAGGTATAAAAAAAATATTTTAGTAAACCGTCATAAAAATAAGCTTTTTAAAACAGATACTTACTAATGCGAATCAAGGGTTGAAAAAAGAGGTGAAAAAGCTAGTAAAGTAAGATCCAGCAAAGGACTCCTAATTGCAATATTTGGAAAAATTGCAGCCGCATTTATTAATTTGATTTTTTAACCCTTGATTAGCATAATTTGTAAAACAGAAGTAATGTATAGAGCATACAGGGTAGTACAGGATAGCTATAACTTATTTAAGTTTTAAATTTACAAACCTATAATATTTTTAAAATCTATTTAAAGATTAGTAGGCAGAAATGAACTAAATAAAAAATTTATATACTCAAGAGACTATCTCAAATTCAAAAGACTTTTTTTATAGTAATTTTAGTTGCTATAAATCACGTAGGTTCTGTTGCCCAGTCGAAAGACCCTAAAAAACCAAATATAATTTTTATCCTTGCAGATGATTTGGGTTGGATGGATGTAAGCATTACTAATAGAATACATTAGATAAACTACAAATTATGAAAAAAAATTTATTATCAAGACTACTGCCGTTATTTTTAATTGTATTTATGTTAGGTTTAAGTCTTTATTTAAGACCTATGTATAATAGGTTGAAAATAAGTGATTTAGGATTGTCTAAAACCCAATATGCAATGGTTAATAATCCTGCAAAAATGTGTAATTTTACTACAAGCGCATTTTTAGTAGCTATACAACCTATTGCAGATGGCGCTTGGAATCAAGCCAGCACTTGGCCAAGTGGACAAATACCTACCATCAATGACGATGTTACTATTCCTGCAAATAGAACAATAACATTAGCAGGAACTTGTCGTGCCAAATCTATTCAGGTTTTAGGGGTATTAAATGCATCTAATCAAAGTATAGAATTAGAAACCGAAAGTATAGTTATCAGCGGCGCTAGTGGAAAATTAGAAATAGGTACAGAAGCACAACCTTATGCAGCATCAGGTAAGTGTTTGATAACACTTAGAGGAACAAAAGCCAACCAAGCCAATGATAACCATAAGGCAATTATGGTAATGGGCGGAGGTCAATTAGAACTTCATGGTAAAACTAGAAAAAGCTGGACAAACTTAATAGCTACAGCCAATGCAAGAAGCAGACAAATTGTTTTAAAAGAAGCAGTAGACTGGGAGCAAGGAGATATAATTGCTTTGACATCTACAGATTTGGCAGACGAAGACACCAAATCTTGGGAGAATGTAGATGAAGTAGAAATTGAGAGCATCAGTACAGATAAAAAAACAATTACCTTAAAAACAGCCTTGAAATTTAAACACACTGGAGGGTCAAAAACCTACACCAGAGCAAGAGATGGAAAAACATGGAATGTAAATATCCAAGGAGAAGTTGGCTTGTTATCTCATTATATTAAAATCCAAGGAAAAATGGATGGAACCAATCAAACTGATGGTTTTGGCGGTCATATTATGATAATGAAAAATGGTATGGCTCGTGTAGAACAGGTAGAATTGTTTAAAATGGGACAGAAAGCAGTATTAGGACGATATCCTTTCCACTGGCATTTGTGTGAAGATAAAGCACGAGGAAGTTATTTCAAGAATAGTAGTGTGCATAGATCATTTAACAGGGCAACAGTGATACATGGTACAGATTATGTAACAGTTGACGGAATCTTTGCTTATGATCACATAGGTCATGGTATCTTTTTGGAAGATGGAGGTGAAAGATATAACAACATTAAAAACAATGTAGTTTTTGTAACCAGAAGACCTATTGAAGGAGAAGAATTGACACCTTCAGATAATCAGTTTAATGCGGCACAAAATAGGACTCCTTCTTCGTATTGGATTACTAATCCTAACAATTATTTTGAAAATAATGTGGCTGCGGGTACCGAAGGAACCGGTTTTTGGATTGCTACACCTGAAGGCGCTCCTATGTCACCATCTGGGCAATTACCTTACTTTAACGGCATAGATCCTAGTAAGCAAAACATTGGACTTTTTAAAGGTTTTGTGGCACATACTTGTATGAGTGGTTGGGATATTTTTGATCGATTGGAACCAGATCACACGATAAAAATAAATTGGGGCTTGACTGTAGCCACAGATCAATTTATTGAAGATGGATTGTTTTATGGGAACAATACGGCAATATATTCGGGATTAAATGCAGGTGCTGGTGCTGGCAAAATAGTATTTAGAAATTGTGCTTTTAGTGACAACGAAATTACTACGATGTTAGCAGCTGATTTGGTACTTGATAACTGTATGTTCAATGGTAATTCTGATTTAAATGTGTTTTCCGATCGTCCTCGTCATTTTTTTAGATTTTACGATGGGCCTGGCATATTCAATAATTGTCATTTTGAAAATTGGAATAGATCTAACACTTTTATGGTTCATCAAATACCAGGTGGCGGAGCAACAGAAAACTTCAATCCTACTTTCAGAGGAACAACTAAAGGATTTCCAGAACCATTCCCATTCAAGTTTGTCCCTTTACAAAATGGTGACACCCGTACTCGCAAAATTGGTCAATTTTTCAAAGACTATGATGGCGGTTTAACAGGTAAGGCAAATACAACTATTGTAAGAGATATTCCTTTTTTAACAGATGGTCATGAGCACCGCGAATCCTCTTGGACAAATGCAGCAAGGTCCGATTATTTTTTTGCTTCGCTTTGGATGACTGATATTCAAGAAGTTAAAATATCGGTAACACGAACTAAAGCTGGAACTCCTGACGCTTGTTTTTTTGAATCTGGATCACCAACTACCGGAACATATAAATTCCCGATGATTGTTAATAAAGACTTTTTATATACCTATCATTTCAATGAAGCGCCACGAGATGAGCTAGGTCCTATTACTAGCATGACTTTGATTTGGAGCAGAGGCGAACTTAATGATTTAGGTTATATTTGTTTGAAAGGTTTAGGGAGACTCCAAGGCTTTACAATTGGCGGGGCAGGACGACTGAGTTCAAGACTTGCTGTAGAAGCCTCAAGAGTAAATGCCTTTTTTATAGATGGTGATGGAGATGTATACGTTAAAATGAGGTCCATTGGGGTAGCTAGAGTAAATATTTCGATGTCTTGGACTGGTTTAGGACGATTTCAGCCCACAGTTGTTTTACCGTGCACAAATAATGTTAATGCGCTGAGATCTAATGTTACTTTAAGTACGAATCAAAATGAGCTTGTTGCTGAAGACATTTCTGTTTATCCTAACCCTTCTGAAGATGGTATGTTCGTTTTGAGTAAAGAAATTGAATATGAAGTATATGACATGCAAGGAAGAACAGTGATCGATAAGAAAAAAGATTCCAAAGTAGATTTATCTGCAAAAGCAAATGGAGTTTATATATTGCGTTTTGGATCAAGCAGTGTAAAATTGGTTAAATAGTTTAATACAAATTTTTAGTAAATTGAATACATCGAACTACTTGTTTTGATTTATAAGAACAAAAAACTTCAACTTATTGTGATAGCAACTTTTGTGTTATAATCAAATATATTATTTGAGTTAAAGTCAGTAGCTGTTTTATTATAAGGTGCTTGAAATCAAGAATTAATAAATGAAAAAACCTATAGGTTACTTCATTTTTGTAAATATACTTCATTTGGAAAATTAAATTGATACCTTCTTCTTGGTCGATTATTTAATTTTCCTATGATGATTGAGATTCGTTTGCAGGTTATTAAACTGACTTCAGAACTTTTTGGGAAAAACTGTCTGACTAATCCGATCGCTCGGATATATAGAATAGTTCTTGAGTTGTCTTTTATTGGCAATATTTCAATGCATTGGTAAGAACCAAAGAATAAAACCAATTTTAAACAAAATGAGCTCGATGTTTTATTGGGCTCATTGTTATCAAAATTAATTATAAATTTATCTAAACATTTGGGTGCATTCTATTCCTACAGCTTATCTTATAAAATGACCACTAAATTATTGCGAAATGTAAGAGTCTAAGTGTTTTATTGTTTCTTTTTGCAAATCTATTATGGATTTCACAACGTCACCAATAGAAATAATTCCGATAATGGTTTCATTTTCTACAACAGGTAAGTGCCTAATTTTTTTGGTGTACATCAATTCCATACAGTAATCCAAGTTGTCGTTGGGTTTTACAGTAATAACATTGCTTGCCATAATTTCGTGTACCAATGTTTCTTTTGAGGATTTATCTTTCAAAACAATTTTTCGAGCATAATCTCTTTCGGACAAAATTCCTTTCAAAATAGTGTCTTCTACTACTAAGATTGCTCCAATATTTTTCTCGCTCATACTCACCAACGCTTCATATACTGTGATTGAAGGCAGTACTGAATACACTTCTTTTCCTTTTTGTGCTAATATTTGATTTACTGTCATAATGGAATAAATTAATTTGAATATAAAATTAGGAAAAAAATTTAATTAACCAACATTCAACATAATTATTTAAAAAACAAAACTATTGAGAATTTAAATTTTTTCTTGTAAAAACCTGTTTGGCTCTTGCAAATCAATCCAATTTATGATTTTGCTGTTACATAATGAGACATCGTTTGGACTTATATTTCATACATTAATCGACCAACAGCCTCTCCGTTTTTGCCATAAAAAAGTGGAGTTTTGCTTACTATACTTAGTGTGTTGTTAAAAATTGTATAAACTTATAACTGTTTTTTTAGTTACTAAAATCAAATCTAAAAATCAAATCAAATTAAAAGGATAAAATAGTTACTCACTTAGTTTAATTCTAAGATAAAGCGTACCTATTTGTATTATTCAATTTCAGCTAATACCGCGTTAAACCGTTCTAGAGTTAAGGGTTTTATTAAATAATTTTTAGACAAATTATAGGATTCAGCCCTTTTCAAATCGTCAGGATCATTTGAACTCGTTAATATGTATATGATTACGGTACTACTAATGGGTAATTTGGTAAATTCGTCCAAAAACTGCCAGCCATCCCAAATTGGCATATTCAAATCTAGAAGAATAATTTCGGGCAAATTTTCACCCGCTAGAATTATGTCTTTTAACTTATCATAGGCTTCTTTACCATTTTTAAAAATCAGTATATTTTCGACCATTCCGGACATTTTAATAATTTTTGTGGCAATGAATGTCTGAATAGGTTCGTCTTCAATAAGACAAATGTTGTTAATTTTTTTCATGTTTTAAATATATTTTAAAAGTTGATCCAACGTTCACTTCGCTTTCAACTTCTACGTGTCCGCCAATTGCTTCAATTTGGTTTTTTGTGATAAACAGTCCTACTCCTCGCGAATCTTTATGGTGGTGAAAGGTTTTGTAAATTCCAAATAATTTTTCTTTGTTTTTTAGCAAATCAATACCAAGCCCATTATCATTAAATATTAGAATTACAAAATCTTTTTTTACTTCGACGCTTATTTTTACATAGCTTTCTCTTTCTTTGGACGAGTATTTTATGCCGTTGCTCAAAAAATTCATAGCAATACTTTGCAAATAAGCGGGTATTCCTATTACTTCTATATCAATTGGGATTTCATTGATGATTTTGACTCCTTCATTTTTGGCCATGGCTAATAGGCTACTGATATTGTTGTCAATTATAGGTTTTAATACTATAGAAACTGTATTCTGTTTTTTTAGCATATTTATTTGAACTACATCCGTAAGATGCATGATCGTTTCAAAAAGGTTGTCAGAAGCTTTTTTGATATGCTGCACGAGTTCTAGCGCATAAATTTCAGGGTTTTCTTCTTTGATAAAATTAAGTAGCATAGAAATACCACTCGAATGAGACCTTAAATTATGAGACACAATATAAGAAAAATTTCGCAATCTCTCATTTTGTTCTCGAGTCACTTCTAATAATTCTTTTATTTCATTTTCTGCTTTTTTAATTGCGCTGATATCCACAGCTACACCAAGATAACCAGTAATGATGTCGTTTTGTTTGATTACAGTTATAGAAAGCAACACAGTGAAATATGTTCCATCTTTCCGAACATAAGTCCATTCTCGTGTTTCCGCAATGCCTTGTTTTGGATTAGATAAAAAAACATCCATGGCCTTCAATTCGCTGAGGTCTTTATCGGGAAATATTTGTTTGGCTATGGTTTCTATTTCTTCTTTAAGATGAATTTTTTCGGGAGTTTCCTTTCCAATCAATTCATCTGCGGAATAGCCTAATTGCAATTCGGCACCGTAATTAAACGACGTAATTATTCCTTCAGTGTCGGTACTAATGATACAAACTTGTGAACTAGCATCAAATAAAGCTTGATTTTTTGCCAAAGCTTCTACCATTTTTTCTTTGTCTTTTACAGAAGTCGTAACATCTTGAAACGAACCAAGCAATTTTGGATGTTCTCCATTTTCTTTCCAAAGTATTCCGGTAGCTCTTACTATTTTGAGATTGCCTTTTGCAGATATAAAACGGCAAGTCACATCAAATAATTCTCCGGTTGCTATGGTATGTTGTATGGCTGTTGTAATAATGGGTTGGTCATCGGGATGATAAAAATCGATGCCGTTTACCTTGTTGTGTTCAAAACCGTGTTCTACTTCGTGAATCTCATAAACTTCCTCGGTCCAAATGGTAATTCCAGTTCCTAAATCCAACTCCCAAGCCCCTATTTTATTAATTCTTTGGCTTTCATTGAACAAAACTGTTGTTTTGGAAAGCACTGCATTTGTTTGTTTTAATTCATTCGATTTCCTGCGCAATTCAAGTAGGTTCATTACTTGTTTTGACAGCATTTTTAGAGAGTGTATTTGATGTTCGCTCAATACTTTTGGATTATTATCGATGACACAAAGTGTTCCGAGAGGAAAACCATTTTCGTTGACCAAAGGAACTCCTGCATAAAAAATCACTTCGGGATCACCCGTAACTAGTGGATTATCATGAAAACGTTCATCTTTTCTAGCATCTTCGATTATAAATATTCTTTCCGGGGTATTGATAGCATGTGCACAAAACGCAAATTCTTTATCGGTTTCTCGAACTTTCAATCCGTGATGAGATAAAAACCATTGTTTCTCATCGGTTATCAGGCTGATTAAAGAAATTTTTGTGTCACAAATTTGAGCAGCCATTTGAGTCAAGAAATCATAATCAAAATCTTCCAGTTCTCCTATAATGTTATAGGAATCCAGTTCTTTTAATCTTTCGTTCTCGTCATTTGGAAGTTTAGGCTTTTTCATTTTGGGGGTATAATTTGGGGAATTATTAACGGCAAATTTTATATGGTTATTGAATCCCCAATCATTAATGTTTAGTGTAGGTCTAAAATTAGGTTGAAAATTCTTTATTACCAGATACTAAACAATCCATTGTACGATGCTAATATAAATGTTTTTTTGTTTAAATAAAATAAGCAGTGTAAATTTCTTAATTTTTTAAAAATAAAAAATTAAACACCCTTAATTTTGCGATTTATTTAGAATTAAAATTTTGCGATACATTTTAAAGTTTATTTGTAAAGTACTGAAAAGAAATAGCTTTACTAATGAGATACTTCAGATTTGCAAAATTCTAAATTGAAACAAAAGTGTTTCTAAATTGTTATGAGTCTAGTAAAACACCAAGAATTATTTATCTATATTTATTGATTTCTATAAAAATTTGGATGCAAAACATCATCAACCGACGCATTTACTTTTGTTATTTCAAAAATTCAACGTTCCTTACAATCCCTGAAAATTTTGTTCTTTTCAGCGGAGAGTTTTTGAAAACAGCATTAAAAGTTTCCTCAGTAAGTTCCGTCCAATCATTTTTGGACATTGACAAAAGTTCTGGGCTGGGATTGAAAAGCGGTTCGTTATGTGCTTTCGAAAACCGATTCCAAGGACAAACATCTTGGCAAACATCGCAACCAAAAACCCAATCATCGAATTTGCCTTTCATTTCTGGCGGGATATTCTCTTTGAGTTCGATAGTAAAATAAGAAATACATTTGCTACCATCAACGACATAAGGGGCGACGATGGCTTCGGTAGGGCAAGCATCGATACAAGCGGTACACGAACCACAATGATCAGTTGTTGCGTAGTCATATTCTAAATCTAAATCGATAATCAATTCGGCGATGAAATAAAAAGACCCCACTTTTTGGGTCAATAAATTACTATTTTTACCAATCCATCCTAAACCGCTTTTGGCAGCCCAAGCTTTATCTAAAACTGGTGCTGAATCTACAAAAGCTCTTCCTGAAACTTCCCCAATATTCGATTGAATCGAAAACAATAGTTCCTTTAGTTTTTCTTTGATGACAAAATGGTAATCTTGTCCATAAGCATATTTTGAAATTTTATAAGAGTCCTCATTTTGGAATTCGGATGGATAATAATTTAATAATAGAGAAACCACGCTTTTGGCATCATCAACTAGCAAAGTCGGATTCAATCTTTTGTCAAAATTGTTTTCCATATAGGACATTTGACCGTTCATCTGGTTCTTTAACCATTTTTCTAATCTTGGCGCTTCCTCTTCCAAAAACTCTGCTTTGGATATGCCACACGACAAAAACCCGAGGCGTTTGGCTTCGGATTTTATGAATTGGGAATATTTTGAGTTAGGAGTTATGGGTTAAGAGCTAGTGGTTATGAATGGGTTTGATATTTAAAATTGATACTTCTATTGAAATTCATACTAAAACAAACCCCCTTGAGTATTCAATTTAATTTTCCCTAAATGCTTATAAGCCTTTTCGGTAACTTCTCTTCCACGTGGCGTTCTCATAATGAATCCTTCTTGAATCAAGAATGGCTCATAAACTTCTTCAATAGTTTCACTGCTTTCAGAAACGGCTGTCGCCAAAGTAGATAAACCTACTGGACCACCTTTGAATTTATCAATGATTGTGTTTAGAATTTTATTATCCATTTCGTCCAAACCGTGTTCATCGACATTCAAAGCTTTTAAGGCATAACGAGCAATTTCGATGTCGATAGTTCCGTTTCCTTTAATTTGAGCAAAATCACGAACTCTGCGTAACAAAGCATTAGCAATACGAGGTGTTCCTCTACTTCGTCCGGCAATTTCGATAGCAGCTTCCATAGAAATGGGCATTTTTAAAATGGAGGCACTTCTTTCGACAATCGTTGTTAAAAGTTCAGTAGTATAGTATTGCAATCGTGATGAAATTCCGAAACGGGCTCTCATAGGTGCAGTCAACAAGCCTGAGCGAGTAGTCGCTCCGATTAAAGTAAACGGATTCAAATTAATTTGAACTGTTCTGGCATTAGGTCCAGATTCGATCATAATGTCAATTTTGAAATCTTCCATTGCCGAGTACAAATATTCCTCGACTATTGGGCTCAACCTGTGGATTTCATCAATAAACAACACATCTCTTTCTTCGAGATTAGTCAAAAGACCAGCTAAATCACCGGGCTTGTCTAAAACGGGTCCAGATGTGATTTTTATACCTACTTGAAGTTCATTGGCTAAAATGTTTGCCAAAGTAGTTTTTCCCAATCCCGGAGGTCCGTGAAAAAGGGTATGATCAAGAGCTTCATTCCTTTGATTAGCAGCTTGAACAAAAACTTTCAGGTTTTCCAAAATTTGATCTTGGCCTGCAAAATCATCAAAAGAAAGCGGCCTCAATTTTTTTTCGAGATCTAATTCTTCTGGATTATAGGCGTTATTTGTAGGGTCTAAATTTTCATTCATTCTACAAATATAACAAAGTTATAGGCAAATAAAAATGCCTTTCTCTCGAAAGGCATTTTTATATATTTTGAATTAAAATTAGTGATGTAACACTTCTTCACCTTCTTTCATTGGAACATTTTGGGGTACAAAATCCTCGTCGTGTGCAGGATTACTGTAATCATAAGGCCAACGATGTACTTCGGGAATTTCTCCAGGCCAGTTTCCGTGTATGTGTTCAACAGGCGCAGTCCACTCTAATGTATTGGATTTCCATGGATTTTGAACCGCTTTCTTACCATAGAAAATACTACTAAAGAAATTGTACAAGAACACCAATTGGAATGCTCCACCGATTAAGGCAAAAGTAGTTATAAGAACATTTACATTTTGCAAATCGTCGAATAATGGAAAGTTGGTATTAGAATAATAACGTCTCGGTAAACCAGCTAATCCTATAAAGTGCATTGGGAAAAACACACCGTAAGCACAAACAGCAGTTACCCAAAAGTGAACGTAACCCAAGTTTTTATTCAACATTCTTCCAAACATTTTTGGAAACCAATGATAAATTCCAGCAAACATTCCATAAAGAGCAGAAATACCCATTACCAAGTGAAAGTGAGCCACCACAAAATAAGTATCGTGAACGTTAATATCTAAAGTACTGTCTCCTAGAATAATCCCTGTTAAGCCTCCAGTGATAAAAGTCGAAACTAATCCGATAGAGAACAACATTGCAGGATTCAATTGCAAATTTCCTTTCCAAAGGGTAGTGATATAATTAAATGCTTTTACTGCAGATGGAATTGCAATCAACAAAGTAGTAAAGGTAAATACAGATCCCAAAAATGGATTCATACCCGAAATAAACATGTGGTGTCCCCAAACTATTGTGGATAAAAATGCAATTGCTAAAATTGACATAATCATCGCTCTGTAACCAAAAATTGGTTTACGAGAATTGGTAGCAATAATTTCAGAGGTAATACCTAATGCAGGTAAAATAATAATATAAACTTCAGGATGCCCTAAGAACCAAAATAAATGTTCGAACAAAACAGGAGATCCACCTTGGTAATGCAAAACTTCACCAGCAATGTATATATCAGACAAGAAGAATGAAGTTCCAAAACTTCTGTCAAAGATTAATAATAATGCAGCAGATAATAAAACAGGAAAGGAAATAACTCCAATAATAGCAGTTACAAAGAATGCCCAAATAGTTAGTGGCAATCTTGTCATCGACATTCCTTTTGTTCTAAGATTGATTACGGTTACGATGTAATTTAAAGAACCCATCAAAGAAGCTGCAATAAATACGGCCATAGAAACCAACCACAATGTCATACCAGCACCAGAGCCAGAAATCGCTTGTGGAAGAGCACTTAATGGAGGATAAATTGTCCATCCAGCATTTGCAGGTCCAGATTCTACAAATAAAGAACTAACCATCAAAACACTAGACAAAAAGAACAACCAATAGGAAATCATATTTAAAAACCCTGAAGCCATATCTCGTGCACCAATTTGAAGTGGAATCAATAAATTACTAAAAGTTCCACTTAATCCAGCAGTTAATACAAAGAAAACCATTATGGTTCCGTGAATAGTAACTAAAGCTAAATAAATATCATTCGCCATTACACCATTTGGAGCCCATTTATCACCCAATAATACATTAAATATTTTGAATGATTCTTCTGGGTATGCTAACTGCAATCTGAAAAGCATAGACATTAAAACCCCAATAACTCCCATTATAATACCTGTAATCAAGTATTGTTTGGCAATCATTTTGTGATCTATACTAAAAATATATTTAGTAATAAAAGTATCTTTATGGTGGTGTTCGTGTTCGTGTGTATGTTCGTGAACTTCTGCTGACATATCTGTTTACTTTAAATTTTTCTTTTATTAATTATTTCATTGCCATTTTAGCAATAGCCGCAGTATCTCTTGTTTTGGTAGTATCTGTACCCATTTCCCCTTCAACAGGTTTAGGAGCATTAGCCGTTTTTACTTCTTGAACCAAAGTAGGTTTATCGCTTAACCACTTTTTATAATCCTCAGGAGTATCAACAATCACTTTCATTTGCATATTGTAATGAGATGCACCACAAATCTTGTTGCAAAGCAAAAGGAAATCAAACGTGTAAGGATCTAGAGCAGTTTGTCCATTGGCTACTAAAACTTTACTTTTAGCTTCGCGTAAAGCATTTATTTTTTTGACTTTTTCAACCATAAATGGCAAAGACCTATATTCATCAGAAGTATAAACTGGTTCGAAAGCAAATTCTGTAACCATTCCAGGAACGCAATTCATTTGAGCTCTAAAATGAGGAAAAAAGGCAGAGTGCAAAACATCTTGCGAACGAATTTTGAAATGTACTTTTTTCCCTATTGGAATATGAAGTTCTTTAACTACAATATCGTCTTGAGCATTTGGGTCAGATAAATCTACTCCTAAAGTATTTACACCTTCTATTAACCTTACATTCGCTTTTCCAAGCACATTGTCGCCACCTGAATATCTTGCTGTCCAATTAAATTGTTGTGCATACAATTCGATTTCAATAGTATCTTCATTTTCATCAACAAACATAATATTGGTCCAAGCGTAAAGTCCGTAAAGAACCAATCCTGCTAAAACGATAGCTGGTATTCCACTCCAAATAACCTCTAATCTATTGTTATCAGCGAGATAAAGAGCTTTTTGTCCTTTTTTACCTCTGTATTTAAAAGAAAAATAATGTACTAAAACCTGTGTTACTGCCTGAACAAAGAAAATTATTACCCATGTAATATTCATCAAATTATCTATAGTAGCACCGTGTTTTGAGGCCGGAGTATGCAGCACTAATGGTCCCCATTTTATCAATCCGTAGATTGTAAAAATATAAATAAAAGCCAAGAAGCCAAACATCAAATACCCTTGGGTGTTATTATCACCGTCATTTGCTACTTGAGAATCATCATTACTTACACCTACTTGAGTCAAATCGAATATCTTAGTCAACTGCCATATTGCAATAGATAACAGAACTAAAACTATAATTACCAACAAACTTGTCATTTAATTTCTTTTAAATATTAATAATGAAAATGTTTACTTTCTTCAATAAATGGATTCCTTTTTGGCAAAAGTGGCACTTTAGTCAATGCTGTGAACACAACATAGATAAACAAACCAAAGAAGAATAATACAGAAGCAATTTCCGAAACTCCTATAAACCATTGGTCACCTACTGTTCCTGGCATAATCATATTGAAGAAATCAATATAATGTCCCAATAATATTACTGTTCCTGCCATTACAAGTACCCAAGAAATTCTTTTGAAATCTGTATTAATTAAAATCAATAACGGAAAAACAAAATTCATAACTACAGCACCAAAGAAAGGAAGATTATACAATTGTATTCTGGTAACGAAGTAAGTGATTTCTTCTGGAATGTTAGCATACCAAATTAGCATAAATTGTGAAAACCATAAGTAGGTCCAAAACACACTAAAACCAAACATAAATTTCGCTAAATCGTGAATGTGACTAGTGTTAACGTGCTCCAAATATCCTTTTGATTTTAGATATAAAGAAACCAAACATATTGTTGTTACTGCGCTTACTATAAAACTTGCGAAAACATACCATCCAAACAAAGTACTAAACCAGTGTGGATCAACAGACATAATCCAATCCCAAGACATTATTGATTCTGTAACAATAAAAAATACTAAAAATCCAGCTGACATTTTGAAGTTCTTTTTGTAGAAACTATCATCAGTTGCTTCATCTTGTGCCAAACAATTTTTTCTAGAATAATATCGGTATAGATTCCAACCAATTAAGAAAATAGCAGCTCTAATAATCCAAAACGGGAAATTTAAATATCCTGATTTGTTAGCAATTAATTTGTCGTGAGCAACTACCTCAGGATCTAACCAAACAAATAAATGATTGAAGTGCAATCCACAAAGAATTAAAATCACGAAGAAAATTACAGATCCAACAGGCAAATAAGCTGTGATTCCTTGCATTACTCTAAACAATACTGGCGACCAACCTGCTTGGGCCACTTGTTGAATAGCGTAAAAAGCCAAAACACCAAGAGAAACTAGCAAAAAGAAAATACAAGCAACATACAAAGCAGCCCAAGGTTTATTTTGCAATTGATGCAAAACATGCTCCAAATGTTCTTTGTGCTCGGTATCTGCTGATGCTACTTTATGCTCACCTGCTTCGGTTTTATGCGCTCCAGCTACTGCGTGTTCTTCGGTTGATTTTGCAACTTCATGGCTTCCATGAGCGTCAGCAGCAAGAATTGCTTCTACTGCTTGAATATCTTTGGGTGCAGAATAAAAACCATATCCTATTCCTAAAAGTCCTGCAACCATTAGTATTAGAGAAAATGTTTTTAATTTACTTGAAAATGTATACATATCTATTACGATGAGTTTGTTCTACAATTATAATTTACTTTTTAGCTCCATCACATACGCTGCAACCATCCAACGCTCTTTTTTGCTCAACTGATTGGCATGCGAACCCATATTATTAAGTCCATATGTTCCAACATGAAAAATA
The DNA here is from genome assembly GCA_043770265.1 of Flavobacterium sp. GTDB lineage: Bacteria > Bacteroidota > Bacteroidia > Flavobacteriales > Flavobacteriaceae > Flavobacterium. Next base: position 34,531 of record JAYVIK010000119.1, read on the forward strand.
CTGCCTTCGTTTATCACTCTGTCTTTATAACTAGGAACACCTAGAAATTTACCCTGAGTAACCAATTTTCCTTGACCATTTCCAGCTACTCCATGACAAATGGCGCAATAAATTTCATATAAAGCTTTAGCCTTTTCCATATCTTTATCAGATAAAGTTCCTAATGGAGATTTAATATTCGCTGCTTTTACAGCAATCAAAGCCTCAGGAGTATCTGGATACTCATACACTTCAAAACCTCTATTAATGCTACCTTCCGCTGGAAGTTGCCCTTCTTTTCCACCCTTGAAAACATCTGCTTGAGAGTAAGTACCGTAACTTACCGGCTCATACATATTAGGCATGTATTGATAGTTTGGTTGTAAATTGTCTTTACAAGACGAAACCAAAATAGTAATACCTACTAAAAGTGCTATTTTATATGTGCTTTTCATATCCACTATTAATGCTTATCTATTACTTTTACTTCTACTGCTCCTGTATTTTCGAAAAAAGAAACCAATTCTTTTTCGTTTTCGTTTACAGCCACTTCCATCAAGAAATGGTCATCTGTAGTGCGAACATCTGGATTTTCTGCTTCTTTAAATGGCCATAATCTACTTCTCATATAAAAAGTAATAACCATTAAATGCGCAGCAAAAAATACTGTTTCTTCAAACATGATTGGAACAAAAGCAGGCATGTTTTCAATATAACTGAAACTTGGTTTTCCTCCAATGTCTTGAGGCCAATCCTGAATCATTATATAATTCATCATCCAAGTTCCAAATGAAATTCCAATGCAACCATAAATAAAAGCACAAATAGCTAATCTTGTTGGTGCCAATCCCATTGCTTTATCCAATCCGTGAACCGGAAATGGAGTAAAGACTTCTTCAATATGATGATGAGCTGCACGTGTTTTTTTTACGGCATCCATCAATATATCATCGTCATTATAAATGGCGTGTATAACTTTATTACTCATGGTGTGAATCTTTATTTGCTGCTCTAGCTTTTATAAAATTATCTCCAGTTGCTTTTAATATTGTTTTTACTTCTGCTTGAGCAATCACAGGGAATGTTCTAGCATACAATAAAAATAATACGAAAAAGAAACCTATTGTTCCAATGAAAATTCCAATATCAACAAATGTTGGTGAAAACATTGTCCAAGATGATGGAAGGTAATCTCTGTGCAACGACGTTACGATAATTACAAACCTTTCGAACCACATTCCAATATTTACAACAATTGATATGATGAAAGAGAACATAATACTTGTTCTTAATTTTTTGAACCACATAAATTGTGGTGAAAATACGTTGCAAGTCATCATTGACCAATACGCCCACCAGTAAGGTCCAGTAGCTCTGTTCAAGAATGCGTATTGTTCGTATTCAACACCTGAATACCAAGCAACAAATAATTCTGTAATATAAGCAACACCAACGATAGAACCTGTAATCATAATTACAATATTCATTAATTCGATATGCTGAATAGTAATATAGGCTTCAAGGTTAGAAACTTTTCTCATAATAATAAGCAAAGTGTTTACCATTGCAAATCCTGAGAAAACCGCTCCAGCCACAAAGTATGGCGGGAAAATGGTAGTATGCCAACCTGGAATTACCGAAGTAGCAAAGTCCATCGATACAATGGTGTGTACCGAAAGTACAAGTGGCGTTGCCAAACCTGCAAGAACTAAGGAAACTTCCTCAAAACGTTGCCAGTCTTTTGCTCTTCCGCTCCATCCAAAACTCAAAATAGAATATACTCTTTTATTAAATGGTGTAATGGCTCTGTCTCTTAACATTGCAAAATCAGGTAACAATCCTGTCCACCAGAATACCAGTGAAACCGAAAGATATGTAGATATTGCGAATACGTCCCAAAGTAATGGAGAGTTAAAGTTTACCCAAAGTGAACCAAATTGATTCGGAATTGGAAGTACCCAATAGGCCAACCAAGGACGACCCATGTGGATGATTGGAAATAAACCCGCTTGAATTACAGAGAAAATTGTCATCGCTTCCGCTGAACGATTAATGGCCATTCTCCATCGTTGACGGAATAATAAAAGCACTGCCGAAATCAAGGTTCCTGCGTGACCAATACCAACCCACCAAACGAAGTTAGTAATATCCCAAGCCCAACCTACTGTTTTGTTTAATCCCCAAGTACCAATACCAGTAGAAATAGTGTAAACTATACAGCCCAATCCCCAAAGGAAGGCTATTAATGCGATTGAAAATACAATCCACCATTGTTTGTTGGCTTTCCCTTCAACAGGTGCAGCAACATCTACTGTTACATCGTGATAAGATTTATCACCTATGATTAAAGGTTTTCTAATGGGAGCGTCGTATATATGAGACATAATCCTTTAAATTGATTTTTAAATTATCTTTTAAGTATTTCTAACTTTTACGTGGTAGATAACGTTTGGTTTTGTACCCACATGTTCTAACAAATGATACATTCTTTCGTCTTCCACCAACTTGGCAACTTTACTTTCTTTGTCATTAATATCTCCAAAAACCATCGCTCCAGTTGTACAAGCACTTGAACAAGCTGTTTGGAATTCACCGTCAACAATCTCTCTTCCTTCGTTTTTGGCTGCCAAAATTGTAGCTTGTGTTTTTTGAATACACATGGAACATTTTTCCATAACCCCACGAGAACGAACACTTACATCTGGATTCAACACCATACGACCTAAATCGTTATTCATATGAAAATCAAATTCACTGTTTTTGTTGTATAAGAACCAGTTGAAACGACGTACTTTATAAGGACAGTTGTTAGCACAATAACGAGTACCAACGCATCTGTTGTATGCCATGTGATTTTGACCTTGACGGCTGTGTGAAGTTGCAGCAACAGGACAAACTGTTTCACAAGGTGCGTGATTACAATGTTGACACATTACAGGTTGGAAAGCTACTTGTGGGTTTTCCGATGCGTTTTCCATTTCATTAAATGTAGAAAGCGAACTTGATAAACCGGCAATATTTTCTTTTCTTTCGTTGTCTCCAGCAAAAGTTTCTTCAGAAGAATAATACCTATCAATACGCAACCAGTGCATATCCCGGCTTCTTCTTATTTCTTCTTTCCCAACCACAGGAACATTATTTTCAGCGTGGCAAGCAATTACACAAGAACCACAACCAGTACAAGCATTTAAATCTATTGAAAGATTGAAATGATGTCCTACTGAACGATCAAATGACGCCCATAAATCAACTGATGTTGCTTTAACTTCTTTGTGATCCAAGGAAACCATCGGTTGAGGGTTCCAAAATTCTGCGTCTTCGGTATTGAATATTTTTAAAGTGGTTTCCTTAATAATATCACCTCTTCCCATTAACGTTTTTTGACCTTGAACACAAGCAAATTCGTGAGCTCCGTCGGCTTTTGTCAATGTTACCGATTGTACATTATTGAAACCTTTATATAATGAGTAGGCATTTACCCCTACTTGCATTTCTTCCTTTAAAGCTGCGTTTTTACCATAACCAAAAGCCAAACCAATAGTCCCAACAGCTTGACCTGGCTGAACAATTACAGGAACATTTTCCAATGTAGTTCCGTCCGCAGTTTTTATAGTAGCATAACTTCCATTCAATCCACCATCGGCAACAATTTCATTTGACATTTCCAATTTCTTTGCATCGGCAGCCGAAACAGTAACATAATTATCCCAAGAAACTCTAGTAATTGGATCTGGAAATTCTTGCAACCAAGGATTGTTGGCTTGCTGACCGTCTCCTAAACCAGTTTTAGTGTATAAAACCAATTCTAAACCTTGTGCTGCTTTTGATTGTGCCAAAGCACTTGCAGCGCCATTGTAATCAGCTGTTCCTCCAGCAGTTGTTGGTATTGTACCAACAAAGATTCCATCGTGTAAAACTTGATTCCAAGTTGAACCTGAAATTATCGATGCTGAATTTGCTTTTAAATAATTGTAATATGATCCTGGAGTACCATTCAAAGACAATAAAACTTCTTGGAATTGTTTGGTTGTAAATAAAGGGCGAATAGTTGGTTGAGTCAAACTATAAGTCCCTTTTGTGATGCTTACATCGCCCCAAGATTCTAAATAATGAGGTGCAGCAGCAGCAATAGTAGAAATCGAAGCAGTTTCATCTTCTTTCAATGAAAATGAAGCCGAAAGACTTACCTTTTTCAATCCATCAACAAAATCTTTTGAATTTGGTAAAGAATAAACCGGATTCACTCCACTCATTATCAAAGTATGAACGCTTCCTGCCTTCATATCATTCACTAATTGAGCCACTTTTTGATTTGAGCCTTTTCTGATTTGTCTTGTACCAACCGTTGAAAAAGAGTCACTTTTCAACACTTGATTGATGGCCAAAACCAACAATTGTGCATTTTTATCTTGAATTCCAGAAACTAAAACGCCTTTGCTTCCCGATTTACCCAATTCTTGAGCAATTTTTGAAACTTCAGCTTTTAATTTTGCATCCAATGTTACTGAAATTGACGCTCCAGCAACAATATTATATATAAGTACTAATGCTTGTTTTTGATTCGCAGTTGACAAAGCAACACGTTTATCGGCAGCAGCACCAGATAATGTCATATTAGATTCCAATTGGAAATGACGAGATATTTTTTGATTTCCTTTTGGTCCTTGAGGAATTCTTCCTTTTGCATAACTTGAACCATAGTTTCCACCTTGCCAATCTCCTAAGAAATCTGCACCAACAGAAACAATTACTGAAGCTTTTGAAAAATCATAATCAACTAAAGCTCTTTCTCCATAAACCGTTTCGAATGCATCTAAAGTTTCCGATTCAGAAACAGCATCGTAGATTACGTGTTTTGCATTTGGATTTTTACCAAGAAATTCAGTAATCAACTTTTCAGTCGATGGACTTGCCAATGTATTGGTCAAAAGAACAACTTGTCCTCCTTTTGCCTTAGCATCAGCCAAACTTGATTTTAGTTTTGAATCGACATCAACCCAAGTTGCAGTTTTACCAGCAATTTTTGGCTCTTTCAAACGCATACTATCATATAATGACAATACCGATGCGTGAATTCTGGCATTGGCAGCAAATTTTGCACCTGCCAATGTATTATTATCTATTTTGATTGGACGCCCTTCACGGGTTTTTACTAAAAGGTTAGCAAAATCGAAACCATCAAAAACTGTAGTTGCATAATAATCAGCAATTCCGGGAATAATTTGTTCTGGCTGAACTACGTAAGGTATTGACATGTGAACAGGACCTTCGCAAGCTGCAAGTGTTGCTGCCGCTGTCGTAAATCCAACGTACTTTAAAAAATCACGACGTGTTGTAGCTGTTGATGACAAAGCACCACTGTTTCCTAAAAATTCATCCGTAGGAATTTCTTCAACAAATTCGTTATTTCTAAGCGCCTCAACAATAGAACTATTTCCGTCTAGTTCTTCAACACTTTTCCAGTATTTTTTGTT
>JAYVIK010000120.1:0-14409 GCA_043770265.1 Flavobacterium sp.
ATACCGATTATGTATTCAATATAGTCCAATAAAAATTGGACTATTTTCATACTATATCGGCATTACACCAAATCTCTTTGGACTATTTTAAAAATTCGTTTGGTATTAATTAATGATACTTAGGTAATCACTTTTTTAAATAGAACTGAAGTTGCAAAGAAAATCAATTTCGATTTATAGATAAACCCGATTATAGATGCTGCTTTTGGTTATGAAGCACTTTTAATAATACCAATTTCAAAATCAAATACCTTTGGAAAAGCAAAGAACCAGGAACCGCCAAAAAAAGATTACCGCATTTATTGTGTCTTATCGTATAATTACTTTGAAATCAACGCTTTAAATTTAGAAAATATGAACTTTAGATCTTTAATTTTAATACTTTTTTTTGCATTCCATTGTAATGTGGTAAAGGCACAATTTGTCAAAAAGCACGGGCAACTTTCAGTAAAAGGAACACAGTTGGTCGATAAAAATCAAAATCCAATTGTTTTAAGAGGCGTGAGTTTTGGTTGGCATAATTGGTGGGGGAAATTTTATAATAAAGAAGTAGTCAAAACGCTTCATAAAGATTGGAATGCCAATGTATTGAGAGCGGCAATGGGAGTAGATGCTAATGAAAATTGCTACATTAAAAGTCCTGATGATTCCAAAGCAAAGATCGAAGCAGTTATAAATGAAGCTATTAATCAAGATATTTATGTAATAATTGATTTTCATAGCCATAACATTCATCTTAAAGAAGCTAAAGTTTTCTTTGACGAAATGTCAAAAAAATACGGAAAATATCCTCATATAATTTACGAAGTTTTTAATGAACCGGATAATGAAACCTGGGCCGAAGTAAAGGCATATTCAGAAGAAGTTATCAAAGTGATAAGAGCAAATGATCCTAAAAATATTATCCTTGTGGGTAGTCCAAATTGGGATCAAAACATTCATTTACCAGCCAAAGACCCTATTCTAGGATTCGATAATCTAATGTACACAATGCATTTTTATGCAGGAACTCACGGAAAATGGTTGAGAGACCGAACCGATGAAGCTATCAAAAGTGGTCTGCCTATTTTTGTTTCTGAATCGGCAGGGATGGAAGCTACGGGCAATGGACCTTTAAATCTAATTGCTTGGCAAGAATATATTGATTGGATGGAAGAAAGAAAAATAAGCTGGATTACTTGGTCTGTTTCTAGTAAAGTCGAAACCTGTTCTTTTCTTAAACCCAATGCAAATACAAACGGAATATGGGAGGATTGGGACATACAAGAATCTGGTTTGAAAACACGAGACTATTTACGAAAGTATAACTCAAAATAATAATAAAACTCGTTGGGTGTAATTCCTCAAAATCTGTTAGACGCAATGTATTAAATTTAAAGACAAATAGAATCAACAATGTCACACTAGGCTTGTCGAAGACCTTATAAAAAAGCAATTCTATAAGCCCAGTGTGACAAATTACAAATCAGTGACCATAAAAACTAATACCGTTTAGTCACATAAATTAGTTTTATTTTCAGTTCGAGCTTTTCGATTTCGCTCAAAACAGGCTAAAGTTGAAAGACTCAATGTAACCAAAAAGTTCTACAGTTATAATTAAACACAACTGGCAAATGTGTTGTCTAAAAAATAATAAAAAAATGTAACTTAACTTAATGTGCAGTTTTTATTTGCATAGCCAGTGAATGTAGATAATGAAATAAAATACAAAACGAATACATCAGAACTTGAAAAAATAATGGAGGATTATTTTGAAAGTCAGGTTGCAAGAATTAAAGGATAATTTTATTTATAAGGACACAAATTTTAATATTTTAATATGAAAAATCTAATTTTACTTTGGGCAATGGTCATTTGTTTAGCGGCTTATAGTCAGAAAAAAGCCCAGGCAACTCCACCCAATATTTTGCTGTTTCTTGCTGACGATTGCACTTACCGTGACATTGGGTGTTATGGCGGTAAAGATGCCAAAACGCCTAATATCGATAAGTTTGCCAGTGAAGGAATGCAATTTATGAGATGTTTTCAGGCTGCACCAATGTGCTCGCCAACACGGTCTAGTTTATATACCGGAATTTACCCAGTAAAATCAGGGGCATACCCTAATCATACATTTGTAAAAGACGGAACCTTAAGTGTTGTTCAGCACCTTGCACCAGCCGGCTATGCTACAGCCTTACTGGGCAAGACCCATATCAATCCCAAAACAGCTTTCCCTTTCGAATATCTCGGCGATCCTGGTGACGATCTGGATTTTCAGAAAATGGACCAGTTCCTCGGTAAGACGACTCAAAAGAAACAACCATTTTGTTTGTTTGTGTGCAGTCATCAGCCACATGGACCGCATACCAAAGGTGACCCATCAAAGTTAGATCCTGAAAAAGTTGTTCTGCCTCCGTATTATGTCGATACTAAAGAAACTAGGGAGGATTTTGTAAAGTACCTAGCAGAAATCACCTACATGGATGAAGAATTTGCAAAATGTTTAGCTTTGTTAAAGAAATACGGACTATCAGAAAACACAGTGGTGATTTTTGCAAGTGAGCAAGGTAACGGATTGCCGTTTGCTAAATTTACTTGTTATGGCAATGGCTTACAATCTGGATTTTTAGTCAAGTGGCCAGGTATAATTGAGCCGGGAAAACTGAGCAATGCCATGATTGAATATGTAGATGTTGTTCCCACTTTTATCGAAATGGCAGGGTTGAAAGTGCCTGAAACTATAGAGGGTAAGAGCTTTTTGGACGTTTTAAAAGGGAAAAAGGACGATCATAAGAGCTTTGTATATGGTATCCAAACCACGCGTGGTGTTAATGGCGGTTCCCCATATTATGGGATACGCACAATTCGTTCAAATACGCACAGGTATATATTGAATTTGACTCCTGAGGCGACTTTCAAAAATGGTACGACTAACGGTGCCGTTTTTAAATCATGGATAGCAAAAGCAGCAACAGACCCATTAGCAAAAAAGCTGGTTTATAATTATGAGCATCGACCTGCAGAAGAGCTTTACGATGTCGTCAAGGATCCGTTCGAGATGAACAACCTTGCCGATTCTCCAGGATTGACTTCCATTAAAAAAGAGCTCAAAGAAAAACTTATGAAATGGATGGAGCAGCAGGGTGATAAAGGCCAGCAAACAGAAATGGAAGCATTTGAACATCAAACTATAAACAGGAAAGAATAGTTTTATTATCTTGAATTGTATGACCACCGGATAATGGCGGGAGTTTGACAGATAACAACGGAATTTAGGAACCAACAGAATTATTGGGTATATTCTTCAAAAGAAACAATATCATCTGATTTTAAACAGCTACTGCTTACTGTATTATAGGAGTATTGGTCTTTAAGAGTCGAAATTTCTGCAGGTAGTAGAGTAGCCAACTGAATTGGATTTTTGGATAGAAAGAATCAAATAAGAATTTTAAGCAGACAGATATATAAAAATATAAAATGCCAAAAAAAAGCATTTTAACAGCAAACAGATGAAGAACAACTATAACATATATTTAGGTGAAATTCTTGTGATTATAGTACTACTATTTGTAAACAGTATTGTATATCCAGCGAATAGTCAGCCTCAAATATCCATTGTATTAGATCGGACTCAAGGAACATCTGTAGTGCATGGACTGACGAAGTTGACCAATGCACTTACTGCAAAAAAAGTTAGTTTCGAGAAAGTGGAATCACTTCAAGAGGCACGAGGAACATCGATTATTGTAGTTGGAATTTCAAACGGTGAAGGTGCAGCATCAAAACTGCTACAAGTTGGAAATCACCAAGTGCCACAAATTCCCGAAGCTTTAACGATATGGAAAACAAGTTGGCAAAACAAACCAGTTTTGCTGATCAGTGGATTTGACGACCGAGGCCTGATGTATGGACTACTCGATGTGGCTGATCAAATAGGATGGAGCAGTAATACAAAAAAAATCTGGAGTGAGGTAAAAGAGATAACCGAAAAACCCGATGTTTCTGAAAGAGCCATTTCGCTTTATACGATGAACCGCGCCTACTGGGAAAGCCGTTTTTATGACGAAGCATACTGGGCGCGTTATCTGGATATGTTAGCTCAAAACAGATTCAACTCTATGGTGGTAATTTTTGGTTACGAGAATGGCGGTTTCCTTGCCCCATGTTATCCCTATTTTTTTGATACAGAAGAGTTTGCTGATGTGAAAATGATTGGCATAACTCCTCAAGAGCAGAAACGCAATCTGGATGCGCTAAATAAACTTATATCCATGGCACATGCCCGTGGTGTGAAATTCTCTGTGGGTATTTGGGATCATATTTATAGAGGAGGAGTTCAGGCAGGCGGTATTGCCGAAATGGAGAACGCACCCTTACAACCCGTTCACGGACTAGTTTGGGGTGTAGACAACACCAATCTGGTGTCATACAACAAAACCGCATTGACAAAGTTTATAAAGCTAGTACCCGAACTTGATGGCATTCAGTTCAGGATGCACAACGAATCTGGATTGAAAAAAAAGGAACAGGACAGTTTTTGGGCCGATGTTTTTAAAACCATTAAAACTATTTCGCCTGATTTGAGACTTGATCTTCGGGCCAAAGAGCTCCCCGAATCGGTTATTCAAACTGCAATCAACACGGGCGTCAATTTCAGGATTACGACCAAATACTGGATGGAACAATTAGGCATGCCTTGGCACTCCACACAAATCAATCCCGAAAAGAGTAAACGCCGACAAAGTTATGCGGAGTTGCTCAATTATCCGCAACAATACAAAATGCATTGGCGTTTGTGGAACGGAGGAACAACACGTATTCTTTTATGGGGAGATCCTGAATATGTTAGGCGTTTTGCCGAATCATCTCATTTATTCGATGGCGATGGCTATGAAGTGAATGAACCATTGGCGACTAAAATGGAAGCCCAACCCCATGATATGAAACCTTTCGATTTGTTAAATCCTCCCTACCGCTATTACGATTATGAGTTTGAACGGTACTGGCATTTCTTTCAGGTATTTGGACGTATTGGATACAATCCGAATACTTCGCCCGACGTTTGGAAAAATGAATTTAGCAATCGATTTGGAACAAAGGCAGCTCCGTTTGTTGAACAGGTCATTCATAAGGCAAGCTGGATATTGCCTCGAATAGTTGCTTCGTGTTATCCGTACAGCGCATTTCCTACTACACGGGGCTGGGCAGAAAAACAGCGATTGGGTGATTTGAACCAATATGCCAAGGGGGCAGGAAGTGATTTGAGACAATTTGCCAGTTTTGAAGAGGAAGCCAAATTACTTGTTTCTGGAGGTGAAACCCCAAAAATATTGCCATCGATGAGCAGTTTTTGGTTTACCCAAACGGCTGAAGAAATAAATAAACTGATAATCTGGGCAGAAAAAGCAATCGGAACCAAGCAAAACAAGGAATTCAATTCCACTGTAACAGATTTAAAAATTCTTTCAAATCTGGCACTTTTTCATTCCAAAAGGATTCCGGCTGCAGTTAGTTATAATTTATTTTTGCAGACGAATGACTTGACCGCTCTCAATGATGCAATTGCTTCTGAACGCAGCGCTATAGATTCCTGGCGGCAATTGGTCGCCGCTGTAGGTGATTTTTATTCATTTGACTTGATGATGGGAGTTCGTGAGGCCGAATGGGCGGGTGTTAATCATCATCTTTCGGGTCACTGGAAAGACGAATTGGGCTATTTAGTTGAAGGTCTCAAAGTTCTTGAACAAAAGCAAGCAGAGTTCAAGAATGATGGTTTGATTAAGACCACACCACATTATAAGCCGGCGATAAGCGATAATTTCGATCAGTTGTTTAAAATCACTCATCAACCTGTAAGTTCCGCCCCTGTAAACAAACCAATTGCTATAAGCGTAAAGGTAAGTGCAGTTTCCGGTGTTAAAGCAGTTCGTTTACTTTATAGAAATGTAAATCAGGAAATGGAATATGAGGTTTTGCCAATGCTTCCTTCTGGTGAAAAGAATATGTATCAAGCTGTAATTCCAGCCGAAATGTTCAACCCCAAATGGGATGTGATGTATCTTATTGAAGTGATGGACAACAAGGGGAAAGGTGTAATTTATCCCGATTTCAAAAAAGAAACGCCCTATTGTATCGTTAAACTAAACAGATAAAAAATTCATTTATTAGAAACAGTAAAGGCGCTTTTATTACGTTGTTTTGTTCTTCTGCCTTCATTTGTTATAGCACAAGCCAAGCTTAGTATTTACAATACTTTCACTCTTTTGCATTGCTTTACTGATTGGGTTCAACTTTTATACCTTTTTGCATCTTACAATGTCGTTTATTGTACCATTTTTGACAATAAACATACGATTAATAAATTTTGCCTTCCTACTTTTACAGTATTAAATTATTTTACATTTAGAAAAAATGAAATCAATTTAAAATCACACAAAAACAAATCACTTTGTCATTTTATAATAATATAAATATCAAATTATGATAATTTTAAAGCGCCTTGCTGTTAGTTTAACTTTATGTTTTTCAATTTCAATAACACAAGCTCAAACAAAAGCAAAAGCACAGAATGTTTTGTTCATTGCTGTAGATGATTTAAAACCAGTGCTAGGTTGCTATGGTGACAAATTGATAAAAACTCCAAATATTGATAATCTGGCTAACAAAGGAACAGTGTTTATGCAAAATTATTGTCAGCAAGCTGTTTGTGGACCTACCCGTGCCAGTTTAATGACGGGTAAACGACCTGATTATACCAAAGTGTGGGATTTGAAAACCAAAATGCGAGATATTAATCCCAACATTTTGACTATTCCTCAATATTTTGCTCAACAAGGTTATTCTACGTCTGCAATTGGTAAAATATACGATCCTCGTTGTGTTGATAATAAAAAAGATTTAGATAAACCATCGTGGACTGTGCCCTATTATAAAGTAGAAGATCGTTATTTTTATAAAGGTCAGTCTCCAGTTTTGTATTATTATCAGAGTTATGAAGCAAAGCGATTGTCCGAAAAATTAAAGGCCGTAGCTGTGGCAAGCGGAAAAAAACCAGGAGATAGTAATGAATCATCAGAAGCAGCTCAGTATAAACCGTCGATAGAATGCTTAGATTTACCTGACAACGCCTATAGTGATGGTGCTCAAACAGATAAAGTATTAGAACTACTTACTGATTTATCGAAAAACACCCAACCCTTCTTTTTTGCTGTTGGCTTTGCCCGCCCTCACTTACCCTTTGTTTCTCCAAAAAAATACTGGGATTTGTACAAACGCGAAGAAATGCCATTGGCCAAGTTTCAGGAACATGCCAAAAACAGTCCTGAATTGGCTTACACAAACTCAGGAGAACTAAGGTCTTATACTGATATTCCTCCACTAGTAAGTTTTACTGATATGAAGGATAATTATATCGGTCTCGACAAAGCAAAACAGAAAGAATTAATTCACGGATATTATGCTTCAGTTTCGTATGTTGATGCTCAGATTGGAAGAATTCTTGCAAAACTAGATGAATTGGGTATGAGAGAGAATACGATTATTGTGCTTTGGGGCGATCATGGTTGGCATCTAGGCGATCATGATTTATGGTGTAAACATACCAATTTTGAAAATGCTGCTAAGGCTCCTTTAATTATTTCATCACCAAAGTTTAATACAGGAAAAACCTCATCACCAACCGAATTTGTAGATATATTCCCGACCTTGTGCGATTTAGCTGGTTTGGAAATGCCAAAAAATCTGGATGGAAAAAGTTTAACTCCTTTAATGTTGAATCCGTCAGCAAAAGTAAAAGACTATTCCGTAAGCCAATACCCACATGAGGGAAAAATGGGCTATTCCATTCGTACAACGAAATATCGGATGACATGGTGGATGGAGAAAGGATTCAGAAGCAATAATTCGTTCAATAGTAACATGATTCTTGAAAAAGAACTTTACGATTACGAAAAAGACCCCCTAGAAACAGTAAATGTGGTTTCGGAAAAATCGTATAAACAAATCTCAAAAGATTTGGATAATAAAATGTTGGACTATTTTGAAAATCAAAAAGCATCAATTAATAAGTAATTTAAAAATTAATTATTTGCTCACCAGAATGAATAGCGACAATATTGTTAGAATTTTGATACACATATAACCAAAATATTTCTTTTTAAATTTAAATACTTATGAATTTTATTTTAAAATATAGTATAGTTTGTTTTGCCTTTTTCGCAGTTATAGCCACTGCAAGTGCACAAAATACAATACCTAAAAATGTACTTTTTATAGCTGTTGATGACTTGAAACCTATTTTAGGGTGTTATGGCGATAAAATTATTAAAACTCCGAATATTGATAATCTTGCGGCCAAAGGAACATTGTTTATGCAAAATTATTGCCAACAGGCCATTTGCGGACCTACCCGTGCCAGTTTAATGACCGGTAAACGGCCTGATTACACTAAAGTATGGGATTTGGAAACCAAAATGCGTGACATCAATCCCAATATTTTGACAATTCCTCAATATTTTAAAGAAAAGGGTTATTTCACTTCGGGTATCGGAAAAATTTATGACCCACGGTGTGTTGATAGCAGAGCCCTTGCAGATGAACCATCTTGGTCTGTAAGATACAATCAAGTTAGTAACAGTTATTACCATAATGGAAAGCCTCCTGTTTTTTATTATTATCAGAGTAATGAAGCTAGGCAATTGCCAAGTACTGCAGTATATAAACCGTCTGTAGAGTGTGTGGACCTCCCTGATAATGCTTATGGTGATGGTGCTCAAACAAATAGAGTGTTGGAGCTGCTTACCGATTTATCGAAAAACACACAACCCTTCTTTTTTGCCGTTGGCTTTGCCCGTCCTCATTTACCGTTTGTTGCGCCCAAAAAATATTGGGATATGTACAATCGCGAAGAAATGCCTTTGGCACCATTTCGGCAACATTCCTTAAATGGACCGAAATTAGCTTATACAAAGTCAGGGGAATTAACTGATTATACCGATATTCCTCCAACCTTAAGTACTAAAGTTTCAGTAAATCAAAATATAGTTGTTTCTGATGATAAGCAGAAAGAATTAATGCACGGTTATTATGCTTCGGTATCGTATATTGATGCTCAGATTGGACGCATTCTAAATAAACTTGATGCATTGGGAATGAGAGAAAACACTATCATTGTTCTATGGGGTGACCATGGTTTTCATCTTGGCGACCACGATTTATGGTGTAAACATAGCAACTTTGAAAATGCTACTAGAGCCCCTTTAATTATTTCATCTCCTAATTTTGTAAGCGGCAAAACTTCATCTCCAACAGAATTTGTGGATGTATTTCCAACCTTGTGCGATTTAGCTGGTTTGCCTGTACCAGATAAATTAGATGGAAAAAGTTTAACTCCCATGATGTTAAATCCTTTAGCGATTGTAAAAGACTATTCCGTGAGTCAGTATCCGCGTTACCAAGATAAAATGGGGTATTCCATTCGAACTAAAAAATACCGCATGACATGGTGGATGATGGATGGTTTTAGAAGCAATCATCCGTTCAGCTCTAGTATGATTGTTGCAAAAGAGCTTTACGATTACGAAAAAGACCCGCTTGAAACGAACAATGTTGCTTCGGATAATTCGTATGTACAAATCGCTACTGATATGGATAATAAAATGTTAGATTTTTTCAATGTACAACGAAATACAATTTTAGGAGTTGGGGATGTTCAGGAAATAAAAAATAAAGTTGAGGCGTATCCTAATCCCAGCAAAGAAGGTGTTTTCAGCCTTTCGAAAACATGTAATTGGAAGGTTTATTCTGTTTTGGGAGCGCTATTAATGTCAGGTAATAGCAACCAAGTCGACCTTTCTGAACAACCCGAAGGAACTTATTTATTGAAAATTTCTGATTTAGAAAATTTTCAAACCATCAAGTTAATAAAAAAATAGTTGAATCAAGTAATAAATTTTGAGTTATGTAAGTTGTTGTTCCTTTTTTTGTGGGGTATCATGGTTTAGTGTTTCAATTTTATATTTTATGAAGATCAAAAATCATAATGGAATGGTTATTAAAGGTTTTTATAGATGTTTTTTTTGAAATAGTTGTTTATTATACCATATAAAACGATTAACGAACCATTGAAAGATTATCATATTATAATTTTACATTATTAAAATTTTTAATATCATAATTTAATAGTGTTATAAATGAAATCCATACAATTATTTTTACTGTGTTTATTCTGTGTTTTTAAAATTTCTGCTCAAACTGGCTTTTTCGATCTAAATTGGAAATCCAAAACATTTAGTATTCCAGCAACAACTACTCTGTCTGTTATGCCAACTACAGGTAGTGCTACTGCCGTAGTAACCTTGGCTGTCACAGATACGCTGGGCAAAGTTCTTCCAACACAATTAGGTACAAATACTACATTTAGAAGTAATAATACCACCAGCAAAATTATAGATCGAGTAGGTTTATATAAAAGCTCAGGAATGGGTACTTTTCGCTATCCGGCCGGTAGTGGTTCAAATATTTTTTTTTGGGATGGAGTAGCTCCAACAAATCTGTTACAGTATAAAGATGATGACGGTATAGCAAAGACATTAAGTCCGATAATAGGAACGAATCCCAATACACTTACTCCAGCATTGTTTGTTAAATTCAAAGAGGCAGTTGGTGTCGAGGCGAATGTTAATGTAAATTATTTTTATGCTCGTTATGGTACAACTCCAGAAGATACAAGGATCGGTGCTACAGCTGAATCAAAAAGAGCGGCACGTGTGAAACAAGCGGCAGATTATGCAGCAGCATTTGTCAAGTATATGAATATTGATTTAAAGGCCAATATTAAATATTGGGAAGTAGGTAACGAATGTTATGGAAATTGGGAACATGGATACAATATCAATGGAAGTATTGTAACAGGAAAAGAATATGGAGAAGATTTTAACGTCTTTGTTGCTGCTATGAAAGCGGTAGATCCAACCATCAAAATTGGTGCGATTGTGATTTCAGGTACTAATTCAGGTGATATAAATTGGTCTTCTGGTGTTTTACAGCAAGTCAAAAACACGGCAGATTTTCTAGTGATGCACGAATATTTTGCTAGGATAGGAACTGTTCAAGATGTTATGAATAGTCCGAGTGGGCTTACAACTGATGTTACGCTGATGAAAGATTGGGTAGTACAGTATGCAGGTAAGCCTAGAGATTATTTCCCAATTGCATTAACTGAGTTTAATACTCAAAACCAACTTAATAGCACCAATATGGCAAACGGCCTTTTATTTACCCAATTAATTGGTGAAGTGATGAAGAACCAAATCGGTTTAGCGACTTCGTGGGTAAATGAATGGAATGGAGGCGGTACCATCCCAGAAGTAAATACGCATGGTTTACTAACGATAAACGATCCAAGGCAAGCCATTTATACTCCTAGATCTACCTTTTTTCCATATTATTTTTACAGCAAATATTTTGGCAGTCATATTCTCAAAGCGTCTTCAAACAAAAGCAATGTAAAAGTATATGCTTCGGGTTTTAAGGATAAGGAATTGGGTATTGTATTGGTCAATATTGGAGCCACAGATGAACTAGTGGATTTGAACATTGATGCCACGAAATACAATACAGCCTATTGGCATGAAATGTATGCTCTTAATGTAAATTCCGAAAACAGTAAATTTTATATTAATGGTCAAACAAGTACAACAACGGGTGGTGGACCTGTTAATTTTGAGGCTGTTCCAGCTTACCAATCAGAGTATAAGGCGAACAGTTTGGTCAAAATAAAGCCTTATAGTTCTACCTATATCGCATTTGTAAATAAAAGTGCATTAGCAACAGGAGATTTTCAGGATGTTAAAAATTCAGTAAAGGTATATCCAAATCCTAGTAAAGACGGTCATTTTAATCTTTCGAAAACATCCAATTGGGAAGTATATTCTGTTTTAGGCATCAAATTAAAATCAGGCAATAGTAATCAAGTTGATCTTTCAGATCTTGCAAAAGGGAGTTATATATTAAAGGTTTCTAGTTTGGGAAGTAGTCAATCTATCAAGTTGATAAAAAAATAATTAGTATAAAAAAAAATAGGATAAGTATAAATGAAACTAATGTCTAAGTAAATATGAAAAATAAAATACTCATTTCAGCATTAATGTTAGTTTCTAATTTCTTTTCAGTTCAAACTATAGTCGAAATAAAAGGAGAGTAAATTTTAATACTATTATTATTTAAAACCACATTTATGAACCAAAACCGTTTTTTGTCAAATTTCAAATTCTCCTTTCTCTTTATGATTGGAGTAGTGTTCATTATATTAAATGTACAACAAGTCAGAGCGCAAGTCACACCACAGCAAGTTGTTTCGATGATGCCTCGCGGTATAAACATTGGGAACTCTCTTGATGCTCCTAAAGAAACGGCATGGGGTAATCCTTTAATAACTGAGTCCAATTTCACAGCATACAAAAATGCAGGATTCCAATGTGTCAGAGTTCCGGTAACTTGGAGCACCCATGTTTCAACAACAGCACCTTATACTATTGATAAAGTATGGTTGGCTCGTGTAGAACAAGTTGTAAATTGGGGGCTAAGTAAAGGACTTTTTATAATTTTAAATGCTCATCATGAACATTGGCTTAAACAAGATCCTTCTCCTGCAAATATTGTTCGTTTTGAAAAAATATGGACTCAAATTGCACAACGTTTCCAAAACAAATCTGATAGACTCATTTTTGAGATACTTAACGAACCAGAACCAATGCCTTTGAATAAAGTGAATGAAATTAACAGTAAAATCCTGCCAATTATTCGTGCCACAAATCCTACTCGCATTGTCCTATATTCTGGCGATAGATGGTCAAATTCCGATCAATTAAAAGCTGCAAATATACCTAATGACCCATATGTTATTGGTTATTATCATTCCTATGATCCCTATCAATTTGGTTTAAACGGTATAGGGACATTCGGTGCCACAGAGAAGGCTATTGTAAAGGCAAAGTTTGATGATATTAAGAAATGGTCCAATGCAAATAATATGCAAGTTATACTTGGTGAGTTTGGAGCAAGCGAAAAAGGCAATATAATAGAAAGGAGAAAATATTATGCATTTGTTGTAGAACAAGCATTAACGAATAATATCCCTTTTTGTGCTTGGGATATGAAACTGATAGATCGCTCTACTAATACGTGGAGTGAACTTAAAGATATACTTATAAATACAGCTGGAAGTCCGAATTTAAGTTTGGATATAAAGTCGTTTATACATAATGAGGTATTAACTGTACAATTGTCGGGAGAATTTTCAAATGTTAGTTTGTATTCATTGGATGGAAAACAACTTGTTGCCTTTTCGACCAAAGCCGTTGAAAAAGATATTAATTTGAGCAGATACAAAGCTGGAGTATATATTTTGAGAGTGTCTACTTCTGAAAGTGATCTGACGACCAAAGTGATAATAAAATAATTAAAAAAAAAGAGTACGTATTAATGTAATTTGTCCATTATAAAACGGGATAAGTTGCATTTTAAAATGACTAAGGTCTAACCAAATATGAAAAATAAAAGACTCATTTCGAATTTAATTTTAGCATTAATTTTAGTTTCAAAATTCCTTTCGGCCCAAACTAGTGTTGAAATTAAAGGGGATCAATTTTTTATCAATGGCAAACCCACGTACGAATGACATAATTTGCATATCTATATTATAATAACTATTTAAATTTAACACTAGTATTTAACTAATCTTTAAAACCACATTTATGAACCAAAACCGTTTTTTCTCAAATTTCAAATTCTCCTTTCTCTTTCTGCTTGGAGTAGTATCTATTACATTAAATGTACAACAAGTCAGAGCGCAAGTCACACCACAGCAAATTGTTTCGATGATACCTCGCGGTATAAACATCGGAAACTCTCTTGATGCTCCTAAAGAAACGGCATGGGGTAATCCTGAAATAACTGAGTCAATTTTCACAGCATACAAAAATGCAGGATTTCAATGTGTCAGAGTTCCGGTAACCTGGAGCACCCATGTTTCAACAACAGCGCCTTATACTATTGATGAAGTATGGTTGAATCGTGTAGAAGAAGTTGTAGATTGGGGTCTAAGTAAAGGACTGTTTATAATTTTAAATGCTCATCATGAAAAGTGGCTAAAAGAAAATCCTTCTCCTGATAATATTGTTCGATTTGAAAAAATATGGACTCAAATTGCAAATCGATTCAGATTGAAATCTGATAGACTTATATTTGAGATGCTTAACGAACCAGAGCCGATGTCTTTGGTTAAGGTAAATGAAATTAACAGTAAAATCCTGCCAATTATTCGTGCCACAAATCCTACTCGCATTGTCCTTTATTCTGGCGATAGATGGTCAAATTCCGATGAATTAAAAGCTGCGAATATACCTAATGACCCATACGTTATTGGTT
>JAYVIK010000121.1:0-4776 GCA_043770265.1 Flavobacterium sp.
AGTTTCTTACCAAGTTTTTTATCAAGAGTGCGGTTTGCCCGCACCAACAGCGGCTACAACAGGCTGGATAGCAGCGTCATCAAACACAATAGCATTAACCGGATTAAGTGCAAGCACATGCTACGATTTTTATGTTCGAGTTGTTTGTCCAGGAAACGATTTGAGTTTGTGGTCAAAGCCAGTTAGCGCAACGACTCAAGTATTACCACCAGTTTGTGGGGATAATTTTGTAGATAATGGTGGAATTACTGGTACATATAATTCAGATAGTTCTGATATTATTACTATCTGCCCAACTATATCAGGAGATGTAGTTACAGTTACATTTACATCATTTGATATAGAGAATGATTACGACGGCTTATATGTTTATGATGGTAATACAACAAATTCAAATACAAGAATTTCATCGATTAACAATGGTAATAATATCCCCGGCGGAGAGCTCGGTGCATATTGGGGTACAAACATTCCAGGGCCTTTCACATCTTCTGCTCCAAATGGTTGTTTGACTTTCAAATTCATAAGCGATGGTAGCGGTGAACTAGATGGTTGGATTGCCAATATAACTTGCGGACCAGCGCCAACTTGTTACCAACCGATATCATTAACAGCAACAAATGTAACAGAAAATTCGGCACAATTGGCTTGGACAAGCTCAGGCACAGCAACATCTTGGCAAGTACTAGTTTTGCCAACGGGTTCAGTTGCCCCAACAGCTACATCAACAGGTTGGACAACAGCCACAAATCCATATGTTTTTAATACCCTAACACCAAATACATTATACCAATATTATGTTCGTGGCAATTGTGGAGCGGTAGACGGTCTAAGTTTATGGTCAGGACCATTTGAATTTACGACTTTAGCTTCTTGTCAACCTCCCACAATAGCTGTGCCATCTTCAGTTGCAACCACTACTACAACAGCAACAATTAGCTGGACAAATAATGGAACAGCAACCAATTGGCAAATTTTAGCAACACCATGTGGCGCGGCCGTTCCAAACGCTTTGACAACTGGCTGGACGGCAGTTAGCACAAATCCGGCCGTGCTTTCGAATTTAACACCAGCAACCTGTTATGATTTTTATGTGCGTAGTGTTTGTTCATCTACAGACATTGGTGTATGGGTAGGTCCACAATCAGCCAACACACAAGTAGTGCCACCAGTTTGTGGCGGAGATTATGTAGATACAGGTGGAGCATCTGCAAATTACAATGGATTACAAGACAGTTCAGTAACAATTTGTCCTGATGCTGCCAATCCAACTTTTTTGGTTACAGTAACATTTACATCATTTGATATAGCAGAAGATGTTGATGGTTTATATGTTTTTGACGGACCAGATATTAATGCTACTCAAATATCAAGTACAAATCCACAAGGATTTGTGAATGGAGGTTTATCTGGATCATTTTGGGGGACAACAATTCCTGGGCCATTTACTTCATCTCACCCTACCGGATGTTTAACTTTTAGATTTAGAAGTAGTGGGTTTACAAGCAACGCAGGCTGGAATGCCGATGTTACTTGTGCACCACCGCCAGCTTGTCGCCAACCGATTTTATTAACAGCTACTGATGTTAATCAGGCTGGAGTAACTTTAGGATGGACGCCAGTTCAAAATCCTGATGGTAGTGCTGCAACTGAATGGCAATATTTAATTTTACCAGCTAACGCTCCAGCACCTACGGCAACATCAAGTGGTTGGATATCAACATCATTACAGGCTAATAATGTTGTAACTAATTTAGTCTCGGCAACATGTTATGATTATTATGTAAGAGCAGTATGTTCATCAACAGGCTCTAGCACATGGGCAGGACCATTTTCTTTTTGTACTTTGATTGAGAATGATGAATGTGATAATGCCACTATTGCGCCAGTTAACCCTGATGCAAATTGCAATCAAGTTGCAGCAGGTTCTATGATTGGTTCAACACCATCAGCTCAAACCAATACTTGTGCAGGAGCATTAACAAATGATGTTTGGTTCTCATTTACTGCAACAGCAACCAAACATTATTTTGAATTAAAAAATGTTGTAGGAAATTTTTTTGGTCTAAATTTTGCAATTTATAGTGGTGCAAATTGTAGTGCTCTGACAGAAATAAATTGTACAAATAGTCTTGAAGGAATCGAAGATAACCTAACAATTGGTCAAACTTATTATGTAAGAGTATTTGTAGCTGCATTTATAACAACTAACAACTTTACTTTTGATTTATGTATTGGTACTATTGCGCCACCAATAAGCATCAATACAACACAGTATACCGAAGAACAATTGGTAATAGATGTATTGCTAAATTCTACATGTGCAACAGTGTCAAATATTACTTTCGCAACAGAAACCAATGGAATTGGCTACTTTGATCAAAACGGATCAACTTTTCCGTTTGCCAATGGAGTTATACTTTCTACTGGTAATGCTGCCAATGCATTTGGTCCTAATATTAATACTTTAAATAATGGATTTGGGGGAACGAGTGCTGATGCAGATTTGGAAGCAATTATTTTTGCTGCAACTAGTCAACCAATGAATTCTAAGAACACAACAAAATTAGAATTTGATTTTACGCCAACCGTAAACGAAATTAGTTTTGATTTTATATTTGCCTCTGAAGAATACGGTACATTTCAATGTTCGTACTCAGATGCATTTGCATTTTTATTGACCAATTTAGCAACTGGTGTAACAACAAACTTAGCTATTGTACCAGGCACAACAACTCCAATATCTGTTGTAACCGTAAGAGATAATGCTTTTAATACTGCCTGTCCTTCAGAAAACAGTCAATATTTTGCTCAATTCAATAGCCAACCGCCTTCAGCTGGTTTGAGTGCTTTGGGTTCGCCTACAAATTTTAACGGGCAAACAGTGCCATTAATAGCGACTTCGCCAGTAACCATCAATCAACCTTACCACATCAAGTTGGTTATTGCCGATAGACAAGACACTAATTATGATTCCGCAGTTTTTTTGAAAGGAAGTAGTTTTGGTATCGGAAATTTTAATCTTGGAAGTAATTTGTTGCAGTCAACAGGAAACGCTTTGTGTTATGGAACAACTAGAGTCATCAATTCGGGCTTAAATCCAGCATTGTATTCATTTGAATGGAAGAAAGATGGCATATTATTACCATTAACAACGCCAAGCATTACGGTTTCTGAAGCTGGAACATATAGTGTTCAGGTAACTTACATTGGTTCGAATTGTGTGGGTGACGATTCAGTTATCATAGAATATTATCCTGACTTAAATATCACCGCACCAAATAACTTGGCACTTTGTAGTATAACAAATTCAGCTGTTTTTGATTTAACACAAAACACACCAGTTGTATTGACTCAACTGACACCAGCATCAAATTATAGTGTAGCATATTTTAAAACACAACAAGACGCTAGAGATAACACGGCCCCAATTATAAACCCAGCCGCATATACAAACATTTCTAATCCTCAAACAATTTATGTAAGGATTCAGAATATTGCAACTAGTTGTTTTAAAACAGCCAGTTTTACTTTAAATATTCAAAATAATGCTCCACAGTTTACAGTTCCTGCAACACTCACATTTTGTGATGGATTATCAGAATCAATTGCGGTCGTACCAATTGATTTTGCTTTGGTAAATGCAACATATACTTGGACAAAGGATAATGTATTATTAACAAATTCAACCAGTTCAATTTCAGTAAATCAAGCAGGAGTTTATCAAGTTACTGTAAATGTAGGTAACTGTACCTCATCACAAAGCACAGTCGTTACTATAAATCAAGCGGATACAACTCAAGTATCATTCAGCTATAACCCAGCTATAATATGTAACAATGGCTCAAATCAATTGCCAAAATTTGTTGTTACAGGTTCAGGAAGTGGTGCAGGAGCAGGAACGCAAAGAAGCGGGGTTTTCTCAGCAACTCCAGCAGGATTAGCATTTTTAAATTCAGCTACAGGCG
Source organism: Flavobacterium sp. (assembly GCA_043770265.1). Taxonomy (GTDB): domain Bacteria; phylum Bacteroidota; class Bacteroidia; order Flavobacteriales; family Flavobacteriaceae; genus Flavobacterium. Next base: position 3,969 of record JAYVIK010000121.1, read on the forward strand.
AAATAAACGTTCAAGCAAGTTTGCCAAATATTTATACAATCACGTACACAATTAATCCTATTGTCAGTGAATGTTATTTAGGTCAAACCACCACCACCACATTTACTATAAATCCGATGGTTAGTCAAGATGCTACAGTAAGTTACACAAGTCCAGTTTGTATTACTGGTGGAAATATAGCTCCAACAGTAACAACATTAGGTGGAACATTTAGTGCAAGTCCCGGAATGGTTATTAATCCAAATACAGGTGAAATAATAATTAGTAACCAATCCACCGCCCCAGGTAGTTATTTGGTAACCTATTCATTAGCTGGTAATCTTGCAACATGTTTGTTGCCAGCTACTAGAACGTTTACAGTTGTAATAAATGCAGGAATAATACCAAGTTTTACTCAAATTGCACCAATTTGTCAAGGAACAGCTGTTACGGCTGTATTGCCAACAAGTTCAAACAACGCAACAGGACAAATAACAGGAACTTGGAATAATAGCATCACCAATACAACATTAGGAAATACAATTTATACGTTTACACCTAATGTTGGTCAATGTGCTACCACTACCACAATGACGATTAATGTATTTGCACCAAATATTGTACCTACATTTACTCAAATTGCACCACTTTGTCAAGGAGATTTATTGCCCGTAATTGCAACAAATTCTAATAATGCTATTAACGGAGTTTGGGCAACAACGGCCACTGGTACCAGTGTTGCAACCCCAATTACATATATATTTACCCCAAATCCTGGACAATGTGCGGTACCAACAACAATGGTAATTGGTGTAAAATCAAATCCAGT
>JAYVIK010000122.1:0-38776 GCA_043770265.1 Flavobacterium sp.
ATAAGCGTGATGTTGGAAAATACAGAAATAGAACAAGACCTTTAGTGCTTAAAAATCAGAAAGATGCAATATAATAATTCCTTAACTTAATGACATTGCACTCGCGCTGGCATTCTAACAGGTAGATATAGTTTTAGAACAGGTGTTGGAGATATAGTGGATGGTTCTAATCCAAAACTAAACCTAACCGAAAACACGATTCCAAAAGTATTAAAATTGTTTTCTCCCAACGGAATTGCAAAAGCCTGTATCGGAAAATGGCACGTAACCGCTTCCGGTCCTGTTGGATATAGTTATCCGAATATTCTGGGTTTTGACCACTACGAAGGCAATTTAGCCGGTGGGCTTGGTGCTTCAATAACTGGTTACAGCAATTGGACAAAAATAACTAACGGCGTAAGTTCGACTTCAACTAATTATGCCACCACTGAAGTAGTGAATAATTCAATTGCTTATCTTTCAAGTCTTGAGGCAACAAATCCTACGAAACCGTTTTATTTGCAAATGGCTTTCAATGCGCCACATACACCCTATCACTTACCACCAACAAATTTACTAACAAACAATACTTTATCAGGAACTGCTGCTGATGTTGCTGCTAACCCGAAAGCCTATTTTCAAGCAATGGCCGAAGCAATGGATACTGAAATTGGACGTTTTTTTGATTATTTGATTAGTTCCGGAAAATGGGACAATACCGATATCATATTTATTGGTGACAATGGCAATGAAAACTCAGTAGCGCAAACGTCTCCTTCAAAAGGAACTATATACCAAGGCGGTGTGAGTGTTCCTTTTATTATTTCGGGTCCGGATATAATAAACCCGAACAGAACCAGCAATGCTCTAGTAAATTCGACCGATTTATTTGCTACTATTTTAGAATTGTTTGGCGATACCAACTGGCAAACTCAAATTCCCACTACAATAGTTGATAGCAAAAGTCTGTTGCCCATAATTTTGAATACGCAAACAACGGCTAGACCTTGGGCATTTACAGAACTTTTTAAAACAACACCTTCGGCAAACGATGGTAAAGCCATAAGAAATGATAATTATAAATTGATGAAATTTGCAAACGGAAACGAAAGGTTTTTCAATTTGATAACAAATCCTTCTGAAACAACCAATTTATTGACCAGTATAATGACAGAAATCGATAGATCAAATTATAATTATTTGTGTTCACAAATGGCCAATTTGGTCGGTACTGCTATAAGCTGTTCGGCATTAGCAACTGATTCATTTTTGAAAAATAGTGAAGAAATTTATGTTGTAAAAAATCCATTTCAATCAAATATTGTTTTGAGTACTACTGCAAATGAAGATAGTTTTGAATTATATTCTATTTCAGGAAATAAGATTTTTGAAGGAAAAAACATTTCAAACTATGATTTTTCTTATTTATCGAATGGCATTTATTTTGTGAAAATTGCCACTCAAAATAAAGTTTTTAAAGTCCTAAAAGAGTAAATAAAGATTTTTTTGCATTATCCAAAAAAATGTAAAATTACTTTTTAGTCAACATTCTCTTGATTTCATTGAGTTTCATCAACGCTTCCATCGGAGTGATGGTGTTGATGTCTAAACTTAGAATTTCATCTTTGATTTCTTCCAACAAAGGGTCGTCCAAATTGAAGAAACTCATTTGCATATCGTCCTTCGCTGATTTGATGCCACTCAAGACTTCGCTAGAATGATCTTTCTCTAGTTTTTTCAACAATTTTTGCGCTTTCAAAATCACGATTTGTGGCATTCCTGCCATTTTTGCTACGTGAATTCCAAAACTGTGTGCGCTTCCTCCTTTTACCAGTTTTCGAATGAAAAGCACGGTGTCTTTTAACTCTTTAACAGAAACATTATAATTCTGAATTCTAGGCAAAGATTCGCTCATTTCATTCAACTCGTGATAATGTGTTGCGAAAAGTGTTTTAGGTTTTGAGGGATGTTCGTGTAAAAATTCGGCAATTGCCCAAGCGATGGAAATCCCATCATAAGTACTGGTTCCTCGACCTATTTCGTCCAACAAAACCAAGCTTCTGTCGGAAATGTTATTCAAGATAGAAGCCGTTTCATTCATTTCGACCATAAAAGTGGATTCGCCCATCGAAATATTGTCGCTCGCTCCTACTCTAGTAAATATTTTATCAATAATCCCCATTCTCACGCTGTCTGCCGGAACAAAACTGCCCATTTGCGCCAAGAGCACAATCAAAGCCGTTTGGCGTAAAATAGCCGATTTACCCGACATATTCGGGCCGGTAATCATTATGAGTTGCTGCGTTTCTCTGTCCAAAAAAACATCATTGGCAATATATGGTGTTCCTACTGGCAATTGTTTTTCGATAACAGGATGTCTTCCGTTTTTGATTTCCAGTTCGAATGTTTCGTCTAATTCTGGACAAACGTATTTATTTTCGATAGCCAATTGCGTGAAAGAGCACAAGCAATCCAATTGCGCCACCAAATTGGCATTCATTTGAACAGGCTTGACATAAGTCGCAATCCAGCTGACCAATTGTTCGAATAACTCCACTTCAATTTTATGGATTTTTTCTTCGGCACCCAGAATTTTGGTTTCGTATTCTTTTAATTCTTCGGTGATGTAACGTTCTGCATTGACCAAGGTTTGTTTTCGAATCCATTCCGTTGGCACTTTATCTTTGTGCATATTTCGGACTTCGATGTAATATCCAAAAACATTATTGAAGGAAATTTTCAAGGACGAAATCCCTGTTGCTTGTGATTCTCGTTTTTCGATTCCTTCGAGAAATTCTTTTCCTGATGTAGAAATTGCACGCAAATCATCTAATTCTTCGTGGATTCCTTTTGCAATCGCATTTCCTTTTGCAATAGCCACAGGAGCATCTTGGTTTAAAACCGTTTTAATTTTTTCGCGCAACAAATCGCAACTGTGCAGGCTGTCGCCAATGATTTTCACGGCTTCTTGCGGACTTGCCAACGCTAATGTCTTTATTGGAATTATGGCATCTAGGGATTCTTTGAGATAAACCACTTCGCGTGGCGAAACTTTTCCAGCCGCAATTTTCGAAATCAAACGTTCCAAATCGGATATTTGCTTGATCTGATTTTGGATATTTTTTAAGATATTTTGATTTTCTTTCAAATAAGAAACTACTTGATGGCGGCTTCGTACTTTATTGGCATCTTTCAACGGCAATGCCAACCATCGTTTTAGCAAACGACCACCCATTGGCGAAAGCGTTTTATCAATTACATCGAGAAGCGTGACCGCATTAGGATTGTAACTATGATATAATTCGAGATTGCGAATCGTGAATCGATCCATCCAAACGTAAGCATCTTCTGCAATACGCTGAATCGATGTAATATGTTGTACTTTATTGTGTTGCGTTTCGGATAAATAATATAAAATCGCTCCTGACGCAATGATTCCTTCGTTCAATTCTTCGATTCCAAAACCTTTGAGAGATATGGTTTGAAAATGCTTCGTCAAGATTTCAAAGGCATAATCTTCTTTGTAAATCCAATCTTCTAAATAAAAATTGTGAAAATCCTCTCCGAAAGTTTCACGAAAATTATTTTTGTGATTTTTTGGAATTAAAACCTCACTTGGATTGAAGTTCTGCAACAGTTTGTCAATATATTCTGCATTGCCTTGTGCGGTAAGAAATTCGCCTGTGGAAACATCTAGAAATGAAATTCCTATGGATTTATTAGCAAAATAAACGGCCGCCAAAAAATTATTAGTCTTTGATTGCAAAACCTCGTCATTCATCGAAACACCCGGAGTTACTAGTTCTGTAACACCCCGTTTCACAATGGTTTTGGTCATTTTTGGGTCTTCGAGTTGGTCGCAAATCGCTACACGAAGTCCGGCTTTAACTAATTTTGGCAAATAAGTATTTATAGAATGATGAGGAAAACCCGCAAGAGCCGTTTCAGTTTCGGAACCTGCACCACGTTTGGTTAACACAATTCCTAAAATTTTTGAAGCACGAACGGCATCTTCGCCAAAAGTTTCATAAAAATCGCCCACTCTAAACAACAAACAGGCATCAGGATATTTCCTTTTGATTTCGTTGTATTGCTTCATTAAAGGCGTTTCCTTGACTGTTTTATCTTTAGATGACAATTTTTTTTGTTTAAATTTATAGAAAGCGAATTTATATATTTTATGGCGAATAACGAACACTTCAAAAATTAAAATATTTTTAAGAAAATTTTGGGGTTGAATTTCGATTTTTTCTATAAATTTGTCATTGAATTTAAACTTTATTAAAGATGAAAAAATTAATTACACTTTCAATAGCACTTTTGGCATTTACTTTTTCTAATGCTCAAGAAACTTCTAAAATTTCAAAAAAAATAAATTCAAAAACCACAAAAACAACTAAGACTGCTTTGCCTAAAGTAGAAGGAGCTGGTATGGTTTTCGAATCTGAAACTATTGATTATGGCTCAGTTGCTGCCAATTCAGACGGAAAACGTGAATTTGTTTTTACCAATAATGGCAACAAACCACTAATTATTACGAATGCCACTGGTTCTTGTGGTTGCACCGTTCCATCTTATTCAAAAGAGCCAATTGCTCCAGGAGCAAAAGGTATTATTGGTGTGAAATATGACACTTCAAGAGCTGGACAACCATTCACAAAAACAGTAACAATTACCTCAAATGCTGCAGGAACACCTTCAAAAGTACTTACTATCAAAGGGACTGTTTTAGCGGCTGAAGCTCAAAAAAGTTAAATTTTAAATTACAATAGTAATAAAGCTTCCTTCATTTTGGAAGCTTTTTTTATTTAAATACAAATCCAAAACCTATGAGAAAGCTAGAAAACAGCGAACTCGACCGAAAATCTATTGAAGATTTTAAACAGTCTGAAAAAACTCCAATTATCATTGTTTTAGATGATATCCGAAGCCTTCATAATATAGGTTCTGTATTTAGAACCGCCGATGCTTTCTTGATTGAAAAAATAGTTTTATGTGGTATAACGGCCACTCCACCCAACAAGGAAATTCACAAAACGGCTCTTGGCGCAACCGAAACCGTGGCTTGGGAACATTCTAAAAACGTACTCGAAGTTATTGAAAATTTAAAAAAAGAAAATGTTACCGTATTGGCAATCGAACAAGTGGAAAGTGCTGTATTTCTGCAAGACTTCAAAGTAGAAAAGGATAAAAAATATGCTTTGGTTTTTGGCAATGAAGTTTTTGGAGTCTCGCAAGATGCTGTTGCCATTTGTGATGGTTGTATCGAAATTCCACAATTGGGCACGAAACACTCTTTAAATATTTCAGTAAGCACAGGGATTGTGGTTTGGGATTTGTTTAAAAAAATGAAATGGAATTTGTAGCTTTGTTACTAATTGCATTTACCCTATTTTTTTCTACTATTTTATGAAAAAACTATTCTTTCTTGTTTTCCTAATTTCTAATTTTTTTGGCTATGCTCAATACACTTTAATTCCTGATGTGAATTTTGAGAACGCATTAATTGGTTTAGGAATAGATAGTGGAACACCTGATGGAATTGTACTTACCGCCAATGCAAAAAAGGCAACTTCAATTAGGGTAAATGGATCAGAAATTAGAGATTTAACAGGTATCCAAGATTTCGAAAACATATTAACATTAGCTTGCAGAGCTAATTTATTAACAGAATTAGATCTTTCTAAAAATACGCTTTTACAACAACTATTTTGTGATGATAATAAATTGACTAAGTTAGATTTATCTAATAATAAGAATTTAGAATTTTTAAATTGCGGAGGAAATCTGTTGTCCAATTTAGATCTTTCTCAACAACCAAGTTTAACTACGTTATATTGTGATGTAAATCGATTGAAAATTTTGGATATTTCAAAAAATAGTGAGTTAGTACTTTTATATTGTTTATCGAATCAATTACTAAATTTAGATATTACAAAAAATTTAAAATTACGATATATTTCTTGCTCTAACAATCCAGTAGACAATTTAGATTTATCAAATAATAAGAATTTAGAGGGCCTTGTCACTGCTAATACCCTACTAAAAAACGTAAATTTAAAGAACGGAAATAACTTAAAAATTACTAGTGTTGACTTAAGAAATAATCCAAACCTCAATTGCATACAAGTTGATAATAAATCATATTCTGATACTAATTGGTCCACAGTTAAAGATGCCACAGCAAGTTTTTCAGAATTTTGTGTAAAAGTTTCGGCACCAATCATACCTCCTGTAATCACCGCAGCAGGAAATCAAACCTATTGCCCAGGAACCTCTTTGAAAATTGTGGAAGACGTTGATATCACTTCCGATCCAACTGACCCGGAAGTCTATTCGATCTATATTCAAATCTCTTCAGGGTATATAAATGGACAAGATCAACTAACCTTAAACAATGCTAGTTCACATCCTTCTGTTATTGCTATCCCTTTTGATCCGAATACTGGAATTTTAAAATTAACATCTAAATCAGGCAGTAAAGTTTCATCTGCCGATTTTGAAGCTGCAATTCTAGATGTTCAATATAACAATTCTTCTCCATTCCCTTCAGGCAATAAAACGTTTTCAATTAGTATAGGAACAAATAGATTATTAAGCTACTTACCCAGAAACAAACATTTTTATGAATATGTGCAAAGTATAGGAATTACTTGGACTGATGCAAAAGCAGCAGCAGAATCTAAATCTTATTATGGTCTAGCAGGCTATCTGGCAACCCTCACCGCAGCAGATGAAGCCCAATTAGTAGGAGATCAAGCACCAGGGACAGGCTGGATCGGTGGAAGTGATGCTGCAACAGAAGGAGTCTGGAGATGGGTAACTGGTCCCGAAGCGGGAACCATTATGACATATACCAAATGGAACACCGACGAACCCAATCAATATTTGGGGAGGCCTGAAAATTATGCACATATTACCGCTCCTGGGGTGGGTATCAAAGGTTCTTGGAATGACATGACTAATACAGGTGATAATAGTGGAGCAACTGTTAACGGTGTTGTGGCAGCTTACCAACCTAAAGGTTACATTGTTGAGTATGGAGGAATGGTTCCAGGCGATGTTGATAGTATTCAAATTTCGACGAGCACAAGTATAACAATTCCTAAAATAACAAGTACTACTCCCAGCTCGATTTGTGGTTCTGGAAGTTTAACACTTCAAGCTACAGCAACAGATGGTATAGTGAATTGGTATGTAAATAGCACTGGTGGAACGGCAATAGCAACAGGAAATTCATTTACAACTCCAATTCTTACTACTTCAAAAAGCTATTATGTTGACGCATCAAATGGAAGCTGTTCTTTAAGAACCGAGATTATTGCTACTATAACGCCTTTACCAAGCGTACCTCAAATTGCTGTTTATTCGACAAGTCCTGTTCTATATTGTTTAAATGCAATCGCTATCCCTTTAGCAGCAACCGCCTCGACAGATTGTAAATTAAATTGGTACACTTTACTAATGGGAGGTATTGCTACAGCGACAAATCCAACACCCAGTACAACCGTTGCTGGTACTACCACATACTATGTAAGCCAAACGAATACAATAAGTGGTTGCGAAAGTCCTCGGGTAGCCGTATTAGTAACTGTAAATCCATTGCCTACAGCTCCAATTGTAAGTAATGTGAACTATTGCAATAATGAAACTACTGTGGCTTTAACAGCAAGTGCCTCTGCAAATTGCACTCTCAATTGGTACACAGCAGTTGCTGGAGGTATTCCAAGTCCAACAAGCCCTACTCCATCTACAGCTACAATTGGAATTACAAAATATTATGTTAGTCAAACTATTACTGCCACGGGATGCGAAGGCCCAAGAGCTGAAATCATTGTAACGGTTAATACATTACCAACAGCTCCAATAGTAAGTAATATTGCCTATTGTCATAATGAAATTGCAATTCCATTAACAGCAACCGCATCGACAAATTGTATTCTTAATTGGTACACGAATTCAACAGGTGGTACTTCAAGCGCAATGAATCCAACTCCATCGACAGTTTCTGTAGGCATAACCAAATATTATGTAAGTCAAACCGTTACAGCAACGGGTTGTGAAGGGCCAAGGTCTGAAATCATCGTGACAGTAAATCCTTTGCCTGTTGTCAATGATGTCACCATTATCCAATGTGATTCTGACTTAATTGTTGACGGAAAGACACTTTTTAATTTAACAGTAAATAATAATAACATTTCAGCTAATTCAACAAATGAAACATTTACGTATTACACCACTTTAAATGGAGCAAACAATGCTGTTCCTACTGATTTAATTCCAAATGATTTGGCTTTTGAAAATACAACCCCAACAGCAATGGATGTTTGGTCAAGAATAACCAACAAAATAACAAGCTGCCACAGTGTTGCTAAAATCACATTGAAAGTTCCTGCCACCAACATTAGTCCAAATTACAAAATAACTTTCCCACCAGTTTGTGATGATTTCTTAGATGTCAATGGAAATAATACGGCCAACAATAACAATCGTGATGGCATTACCGCCTTTGATTTTTCTGCCACTAAAGCTAATGTAATAGCCCAATTACCAACAAGTCAAGCATACAACATTAATTATTATAGAAACGAATCCGATGCCTTGGCGGAAACCAATGTCATAAACAATATTTCAAATTACAGAAACATTGGTTATCCCATTTCGCAAGATATTTGGATCCGAATCGATAGTGATTTAGATAATGCTTGTTATGGTTTAGGTCCGTATTTAACTTTAAATGTCGAAGCTTTACCTAATATTGACTTGAATTTAGATGGTGATGATGATAATTTAGTATGTCAAAACAATCCAACTTTTTATATACAACTCAATGCAGGAATTCAAGATGGAACACCAACAACCAATTACACTTACATTTGGTCTAAAGATGGAACAATAATTCCTGGTGAAATATCTTATACATTAGATGTAAATACTGAAGGATTATTTACTGTAAAAGTTGAAAATAGTTTAGGCTGCAGTACTATCCGAACTATAAAAGTTATTGCCTCTGATGTTGCAAAAATTGACTCAATCGACGTACAAGATATGACCGACATTAATACAATTACTGTAAATGTTTCTTCTTCAAGTTTAGGCGATTACGAATATAGTTTAGATGATCGTTTGGGACCTTTTCAAGACTCCAATTTCTTTAACAATGTATCGGCAGGAATTCACGAAGTCTTTGTGAATGACAAAAATGGATGTGGACCAATTACTCAAGCTACAATCGCAGTTGTAGGCGCACCAAAATTTTTCACGCCAAACAATGATGGCTATAATGACTATTGGAGTGTAAAAGGAGTGAATCAAACTTATAATTCAAAATCCATCATCTACATTTTTGACCGATACGGAAAGCTACTGAAACAATGGGTTCCAACTTTAAATCAAGGTTGGGATGGTACTTTCAACGGAGTTCCTTTGCCTGCTGATGATTATTGGTTCACCCTAAAACTAGAAGACGGCAGAGAAGCAAAAGGACATTTTTCTTTGAAAAGATAAGACTTTAAAGTAAATTATTTACGGATTTTCTGCTGAATTTCCTCCAAAATATATAGATAATCCTCTTGGTTTTCTACAAAATCTCGATCTGAAACATCAATAATTAAAACATTCAAATCGGCTTGGGATTTGATGTAATCCAAATACCCACTATTTATTTTATCTAAATAATCCGCTGGAATATTTTGCTCGTAACTTCTACCTCTTTTCTTAATATTTTTCAGTAATCGCTCAGTGTTTTGGTATAAATAAACATACAAATCTGGTTTGGGCATTTCCCTGTAAACAATATCGAACAGCGTTTTATACAGCCTAAACTCATCTTCTTGGAGTGTTACTTTTGCAAAAATTAGAGATTTAAAAATATGATAATCGGCTACGATGAAATCCTTAAACAAATCAAATTGTGCCAAATCGTCCGATAATTGTTTGTATCTATCGGCAAGAAACGACATTTCAAGTGGAAAAGCATAACGGTTTTGATCTTCATAAAATTTAGGCAAAAACGGATTGTCGGCAAAGCGTTCCAAAACTGTTTTGGCATTAAAATCTTCGGCAATTTTAGTGGTCAGTGTTGTTTTTCCAGCTCCAATATTTCCTTCAAAAGCAATATAATTGAATTGTTCCAAAGGAATGGAATCCAAAGGACTCTTTAACTTCTGCACGAATGTACAAACGCTATCATCTGCAGAAACTTCAAATAAATCAGTGATTTTTTTATGAAAAACTGGATGAATCCAATCCAGATTCAAGTCCAGCATAGGCAATAAAACAAAATTTCTATTTTGCATCAACGGATGTGGAACTTGAAGGTTTTCAGTATCAATAATCTCTTCGTTGAATGCTATCAAATCGATGTCTATAATTCGAGATTGATATTCTAAAGTCGCATCACGAACACGCCCTAATTGTTTCTCAATATTCAAAATTTGGTCTAAAATTTTGTAAGCAGAACCAAAAGTATGGACAACCAATACACAATTATAGAAAGCATCGCTGTCAAAACCCCAAGATGGCGTTTCGTACAACTTCGAAATTTTGATAACCGTTCCTACCTCTTGATGAATCCATTCGACGGCTTTTTCAATGTTTCGAAGACGATTGCCTTGATTGGATCCTAGCGATAAAACGACCTGATTTTGTGATTTCATAATTAGCACAAATTAACTAAAACAATTTTAGAATAGTACTATATTTGCCCCCGTGTTGATAACTATTTTTACCGGTTTTAAAAACCTGAAATTGTAACAAATCAGCCTTTTTTACTACTTATTAAAAAAATAGAATTATGAGATTTTTAGGAAATGTTTTGGCGACTATTGTTGGTTTGTTTGTTTTTATAATGATGTTCTTTTTTGGAATAATCTTAATTGCTGCTGTTTTTGGAGGTGATTCTGAAGAAGTAGCCGTAAAAAGCGATTCGGTTATCGAATTGAAATTAGAAAACATCAAAAACGATTATGCAGGAAAATACAAAGATCCTTGGGTAACCATCCTATCTGAAGGTGAGAATGTGGGTCTTACGGACATTATCAATGCTATTGAAGCCGCAAAAAAAGACAACGACATCCAAGGAATTTCGATTTTGAATGGCGAATCCGAACTAGAAATGGCACAAAGAAAAGCCCTTCGTGACGCTTTGGAAGACTTCAAAAAATCGGGAAAATTTGTTATGTCTTATGCTAATTCATATTCACAAAAAGAATATTATTTGAACTCCGTTGCCAATACCATTTACATCAATCCAGTGGGTGATTTTGATTTCAAAGGATTATCGGCTGAATTGATGTTTTTCAAAGATTTACAAGAAAAATCAGGCGTGAAAATGGAAGTGATTCGCCACGGAAAATACAAAAGCGCTGTCGAACCGTTCTTAGATAACAAAATGAGCGATGCCAATAGAGAACAAACAATGTCGTTATTGAATGCTGTTTGGAGTTCCGTTTTAGTGGATATTTCAAAAAGTAGAAATATTTCGGTGGCCAAATTAAATGATATTGCAAACGGACTTTTGGCGAGAACTCCAGAAATGGCAAAAGCCGAAAAATTAGTCGATATCATTGCTTATGAAGATGTGTATCACGATGCTATTAGAAAAAAATTGAAAGTCGATAAAGACGAAGAGTATAACAAAATAAGCATTAAAGATTACGCTCAAAAAGTAGCTACCACATCTGAAAGCAATGATTCTCAAGATAAAATTGCCATTATTTATGCTCAAGGTGAAATTATGAGTGGCGAAGGCGATACCAATACCATTGGCGAAGGCTCAATGAATCGCTCCTTAATTGAAGCCCGAAAAGACGAAAATATAAAAGCTATTGTCCTAAGAATTAATAGTCCTGGTGGAAATGCTTTGACCTCTGATTTGATTTGGAGAGAAATTGAATTGACTAAAAAAGTAAAACCGGTAGTAGTTTCGATGGGTAATTATGCGGCTTCAGGTGGGTATTATATTGCTTGTAATGCCAACAAAATATTTGCCGAAAACAACACCATTACAGGTTCGATTGGGGTTTTTGGAATATTGCCGAATTTCACTCAATTGGCAACAAAAATAGGCATTCACACCGAACAACTAAAAACCAATGATAACGCAGCAGAATACAGTCCGTTTGTTCCGATGGACGAAAAATTCAAAACCGTTACTCTCGAAAGTGTCGAACGCATTTATAGAACATTTATAACACACGTTGCCGAAGGACGAAAAATGACTGTTGCCCAAGTCGATTCTATTGGACAAGGAAGAGTTTGGTCAGGTTCTCAAGCTTTGAAAATTGGACTTGTAGATAAAATTGGAGGTTTGGATGACGCTATAAAAGAAGCCGCAAGTCTGGCAAAAACAAAAAAATACAGCACTCAAAACTTTCCTGAATTCGAAAAAGATATGAATGATATTTTTAAGAATTTCCCTTTTGCAAAATCAAAAGAATCTTTTATTAAAGAAGAATTAGGCGAAGAAACCTATCGTTTGATGGAACAAATTAAAAAAGTTCAAGCTCGAAAAGGTGTTCAAGCGATGATGCCTTTTGAGATTACGATTCATTAGATTGTAGTTGTATTTTAACGAAAAATCCGTTTAATCAAATGATTAGACGGATTTTTTTTGTCATTTTTAGTTAAATTATTCTTTAATTGCTTAGTCCAAAAAAAATACTAAGTTTTAAATAAACTACTTTTGTAATAAAACTCAAAGCATCATTTTACTCCATATTTAGCATTAAAAAAATAAAATTATGACAAAGAAAATTTTAAAAATCATCGGAATCGTATTTCTTCTTCTTATTGGAACTTTATTTGCCGCTCCGTTCTTGTTTAAAGACCAAATAAAAGCGAAAATCTCCGAAGCCATCAACGAGAAAGTCGATGCCAAAGTCTCTTTTGCGGAAGCGGATTTGAGTTTGTTTAAAAATTTTCCTAATGCGAATGTGACCATCCAAAAATTAGTCATTATCAACAAAGCGCCTTTTGAAGGCGATACTTTGGTATCGTTGGGTGAATTGAATTTGAAAATGTCCATCAAAGAACTTTTTAAAGGGAAGGAAGAAACGATGACTATCGATGGAATTACCTCAAAAAATGGGTTAATCAACATTATTTTCAACAAAGATGGTATTGGCAATTATGACATTGCTTTAAAGGACGAAAAACCAGTAAAAGCTGGCGAAAGCAAGCCTTTGATGTTAAAAATACAAGGTTATAAAATAGATAATTTCCAGTTTCGCTATTTTGATGAAAGTTCTAAAATTAAAATGACGATCGACAGTTTGAACCACGAAGGAACTGGAGATTTTGCTGCTCAGAAACTGGATTTAGACACGAAATCGACGGCCAAAATTGCGCTTTCGATGGACAAAATCAATTATATGAATAATGTTTCCATTAGCTTGGATGCGGTTTTGGGAATTGATTTAGCGAACAGCAAATATACTTTCAAGAAAAACAAAGCTTTAATCAATCAACTGCCCATAGAATTAGATGGATTTATTCAAATGGTCGATGGCGGACAGCAATATGATTTGACATTCAAGACTCCAACATCTTCCTTCAAAAACTTCTTGGGATTGATTCCTGCGGCTTACGCTTCGAGTTTAGAAAATGTAAAAACCACAGGAGATTGTACCGTTGCGGGTTTTGCCAAAGGTTTGTATTCGGATACGACTGTTCCAAAATTCAATATTGAAATAGCTTCGAACAATGCTTCTTTCCAATATCCAAATCTTCCAAAGTCGGTTCGCAACATTGTAATCGACACCAAAATCATCAACGAAACGGGAATTTTAAACGACACTTACGTTAATTTGGACAAATTGTCTTTCGCTATCGACCAAGACGTTTTTAATGCCAAAGCCAACATTCGAAACATTACTGTCAATCCCGTGATAGATGCCGCTTTGAAAGGAACCATCAATTTAGCCAATGTATCTAAAGCTTATCCTGTAAAATTAGACAAACCATTGTCCGGAATTCTAAAAGCAGATGTAACGACCAAATTTGATATGCAATCGGTAGAGAAAAGTCAATATCAAAACATCGACAATGCTGGAACAATGAGTTTGTCGGGCTTTAATTATGTTGACGAAAACGGCAAAACAATGAATATTAGTAATGCTTTGATACAATTCAATCCAAGTCAAGTCAATTTGAAACAACTGAACGCCACGACCGGGAAAAGTGATATTAGCGTAACCGGAGTTTTGGAAAATTTCTACGGATTTATGTTCAAAAACCAAGAATTAAAAGGGAATTTCAATATGAATTCCAAACAATTGGCCGTTGATGATTTTATGACAACGGGCGAAGAAACCAAAACCGATGCTAAAAAAGCCGAAGCAATGAAGATTCCCGCTTTCTTGAATTGTACGCTTACCGCAAAAGCCAACACGGTTTTATACGATAATTTGACCTTGAAAAATGTGTCGGGAAAACTGATTGTAAAGGACGAAAAAGTGACTTTGCAAAACGTAAAAACTTCCATTTTTGGAGGTACAATTGGCGTGAATGGCGCGGTTTCTACCAAAGGGAAAGTACCAGTTTTCAATATGGATTTGAATTTGAATCAGGTGGATATTGCACAATCCTTTACCCAACTCGATATGTTGAAAAAAATTGCGCCTATCGCTGGCATCATAAATGGAAAACTAAATTCGACCATCAAACTCAACGGAAATCTTGATGCAACAGCACTTACTCCTGACTTGGCAACGCTAACGGGAGATTTGTTGGGACAACTGCTTTCAACAACGGTCAATGCTAAAAATTCGACTTTGCTAACTGCTTTGAGCTCTAATTTAAAATTTATCGACGTCAATAAATTGAATTTGAATGATTTGAAAGCGATCTTTACTTTCAAGGACGGAAAAGTGAATGTAAAACCTTTTGATATTAAATACCAAGACATCAAAGCGACCATTGGCGGAACGCACGGTTTTGACCAAAGTATGAATTACAATCTAAAATTTGATGTTCCAGCCAAATATCTTGGAACCGAAGCGAATGCCTTAATTGCCAAACTATCGCCTGCCGATCTCGCAAAATTGCAAAGTATTCCAATTAATGCAATGCTTGCCGGAAATTTTACAAATCCAAAAATCACAACAGATATTAATAGTGCTGTAACAAAATTGACTACTCAACTAGTAAATCAGCAAAAAGACCGAATGGTAAAACAAGGAACATCAGCGTTGAGTGATTTCATCAATAAAAACCAAAAACCTGCCGATACTTCGAAAACGGCATCTCCAGTAAAGCCAACAAATAAAGAAGATGTAAAAGCAAAAGCCAGTGATTTATTGAATGGGTTGTTTGGTAAAAAGAAAAAAGTAGAAGAGCCGAAAACGCCTTAAAGTAAAACAACATTTTATTATGAATGTATTGACACAAATTTCACAAATTCACACAAATTAATCTGTGTGAATTTGTGAAATCTGTGTCAATATTATTTATATTTGAATCCGTACCACATAACCCTCGGAACTTCGTACATTAAAAACGGTTTCGTCTTCAAAAATTATATATTGCCCATTTATTCCCGAATTGAACATCTTCAAATACAATAATAATCCAACAAAAATCTAATTTTAAAAATCAAATCAAATTCCCAGTACAATAATTGGGTCAATATTTAATTTTTGGCTTATATTTCTTGCTATTTTTAATGGCGGTTCGCTTTTGCCTGTTAGATATTCACTCACTCTTGAAGTGCTAACTCCCAATAATTCGGATACACTTTTTTGGTTTAAACCTCGCTCGTACATTCTCAACTTCATTGTTTCGATAAGCGTTGGTTTTTTTACTGGAAAATGGTTTTCTTCAAAATCTGCCACAAGATTTGATAATACATTTAGCTCAATATAGCCTTGTGTCTCTTGATTTTCGATATTATCTGGGTTTTGCAAAAGAATTTCAATTCGTGCAACAATTGCGTTGTATTCTTTTTCGGTTTGTATCATAGCTAGATATTTTTGATGTCTTTAATTTTGTCATATTCAGAGTGTGTGCCAATAAATCGTATATATACTTTTCGGGCATTAAACGAAATTATGGCAATCAATCGGTAGGCGTTTCCTTTGATATTAAAAACAAAGCGATGATTGCCTACATAATCCACTGCATTAAAATCACTCTTAATATCATTTAACGAATTCCATTCTTTTGAAGATACAGTATAGTACCAAAGATTTAAAGGGCTTTCGGCATCGTTGTGCTTTTCTGAAAACTCTTTTATTCTTTTGAAACTAACAATTCGCATACTACTTTATTTTACACAAAGATATTATCAATTATTGAAAAACAAAATTTAATCACAAAAAACAATAGTTTTAAATATCAATTCTTACCACATACCCCTCTGAACTACGCACATTAAAAACAGTTCCATCATCAAAAATTAAATATTGTCCTTTTATTCCCATTAATTTTCCTTGAAAATGGGGTGTTTTTTCTAAACTCAGGCTACTTATTTTTTTGGGATATTCCAAAACTGGAAAGTGCATTTCGAATAAATCATTTTTATTGGAGTAGAAATAGTCACGGACTTCTACTGGAATTAGGTTTTCGACTTTCAATCTTTCGGCGATTAAATCGACTTGTTCTACGTCATTTTGAAGCATTTTGCGCCAATTGGTTTTATCCGCATAATGATTTTTTAAAGCGACTTCCGTAATTCCTGCCAGATATCTATTCGGTACTTCTACAATAGAAATCGCTTGAGATGCGCCTTGGTCAATCCATCTTGTGGGCATTTGGGTTTTTCTCGTTACACCTACTTTTACCTCGCTAGACAAAGCCAAATAAACAATATGCGGCTGCAATTGCACTTTTTCTTCATAGACCAAATTCCGATCCTGAATTCCAAGATGTGCGGTACTCAATTCGGGTTTCATAATCCAATCGCCAACGGCTGGGCTAGAATAAAAACAATCGTAACAAAATCCTTGTCGGAAAATCTTCTTCTTTTTGCCACAATTCAAACATTGGTAACCTTGAAAAGAAATTTCGAGATTTTTGTTCAGTAATTGATTTACATTCAAAAAACTATTTTCAAAAACCAAATAGTATTGAATTGGATTTGCAAATTCGGTTTGCATTTTAGTAAGCGTACCTTCGTAAGTCATTTGATTTCAGGTTCTAGATTAGCGATTTTGGCTTGAACATTTGGAGTGCAAAATTCGGATTTATTTTTTTGGAAACCGCACCTACATCAAATTCTTTATGTTAAATAGAATTGTTTTTTATAAAAAAACACTAATTTTGATAAAGTTGTAAAGTTAGTATTTGTTCCCCTTTTTACAAATCTAAAATTTGAAATCTAAAATCTAAAATCTGAATGCCAATTCCAATAATAAATTCTCTTGCTTCTTGGGTTCTTAAACAAAGGATTCATCAAATAGAACTTTTTTTGAAATATCCGAACGAGGTTCAGGAAGAATTATTGATGAATTTGATTCAATCGGCTGAAAACACGGTTATCGGACAGCAATATGATTACAATTCCATTCATTCCTACGCCACATTTGCTGAAAGAGTTCCCGTTTCGACCTACGAAGAACTACAACCATTGATAGAACGCACCCGAAAAGGCGAACAAAATGTTTTGTGGGAAACTCCAATAAAATGGTTTGCTAAATCCAGCGGAACAACCAATGCCAAAAGCAAATTTATTCCCGTAAGTCCAGAATCGTTGGAAGATTGTCATTATAAAGCGGGCAAGGATTTGTTGTGTATGTACTTAAATAACAATGAAAATTCCGAAATGTTTTTGGGAAAAAGTCTTCGCCTTGGCGGAAGTGCCCAAATCTATGAAGACAACAATACTTCGTTTGGAGACTTATCGGCGATCTTGATTGAAAATATGCCGCTTTGGGCTGATTTTAGCAGTACTCCAAACAAAGAAATTTCGCTGATGAGCGATTGGGAAACAAAACTTCCTGCGATAATCAACGAAGTGAAAAACGAAAATGTAACCAGTTTTGCTGGAGTTCCTTCTTGGTTATTGGTTTTAATGAACAAATTACTCACGGAAACTGGCAAAGGAAATTTACTGGAACTTTGGCCTAATCTGGAAGTTTATTTCCACGGAGGGGTGAATTTTGAACCGTATCGCGAACAATATCAAAAAATACTACCGAAAAAAGAGTTTAAATATTACGAAATATACAATGCCTCCGAAGGATTTTTTGCTATTCAGGATTTGAATTATTCCAGTGATTTATTGTTGATGTTGGATTACGGTATTTTCTATGAATTCATTCCAATGGATACTTTTGGGACACCAAATCAAAAAACTGTTCGTTTAGCCGATGTGGAACTTTTTAAAAATTATGCTATTATCATCACAACCAATTCTGGTTTGTGGCGCTATTTGATTGGCGACACGGTTCGTTTTACTTCGTTGAACCCTTATAAAATTCGAGTAACAGGAAGAACAAAACACCACATCAATGTTTTTGGCGAAGAATTGATGGTCGAAAATACGGATATGGCTATTGCTAAAGCTTGTCAAATTACCGGAACCGAAATGGTGGATTATACTGTGGCACCCGTTTTTATGAAAGGGAAGGAAAAAGGCGCTCACGAATGGATGATTGAATTCAAGAAAAATCCAGACGACCTTGCTCATTTCCAAAAAGTATTGGACGAAACATTGCAATCTTTAAATTCCGATTACGAAGCCAAACGCTACAACAATATGACTTTGAATCCTTTGATAATCAACACCGCCAGACCGAATTTATTTTACGATTGGTTGAAAGAAAAAGAAAAACTAGGTGGTCAACATAAAGTTCCGAGATTGTCGAATGATAGAGATTATTTGGAACAATTGAAAAATAGGCAGACAGAAGTTTTTGGTGTAAAATAAATCCCTAATTTTATCATTATGAAGAAAATAACAATAAATATTGAAGAAAATAAATATTTGTTCTTTTTAGAATTGATAAAAAGTATGGACTTTGTATCAATTGAAAACGAGGAGGATTGGTATGAAAACCTTTCGTCTTCAGAGAAAAAAAACATTCAAAAAGGAATTGATGATATTGAAAATGGAAGGGTTTTTTCTCATAATGAAGTGATGACTTTAGCAAAAAAGAGAATTGCAACATTAAAAAATAAATAATGGAGGTTGTTTGGTCAGCTTTAGCAAAGGAATATTACATTTTCATTATTGAGCAACTTTTCGAAAAATGGAATATTGATATTGTCGAATTATTTGAGAAGGAAACTATCGAACTAATTGATAGAGTATAAAATCACAATCATATTTGCCCAAAATCAAAAATTGGCAATTTACACAAATGTGTAATTAACAAACATATTTCTTTGATTTACAGAGTAAAAAATCATACAATAGAAATCATCACATTTGTTTTCAATCAATCTGAACATTTGTATTAACAAAAAAAGCCTTAGTTCCAATAAGAACTAAGGCTTTTGTGTTGTAAAGCAGAAATTACTCCTGCATCATATCAATATGTCGGTCGTGGTAGCCTAATAAATATAAAACACCATCAAGACCTAAACTCGAAATAGAAGTCGCTGCACTTTCTTTCACTTTAGGTTTGGCGTGAAAAGCAATTCCTAAACCCGCCAAGTTTAACATCGGCAAATCATTGGCACCATCACCCACGGCAATAGTTTGATTAATATGAATGCCTTCTTTTTCGGCGATGGCTCTTAAGTATTCGGCTTTCTTAGCGCCATCAACAATTTCGCCAAGATATTTTCCGGTTAGTTTACCGTCTTTAATCTCCAATTGATTGGCATAAACATAATCTATTCCCAATTCTTTTTGCAAATAATCGCCGAAATAAGTGAACCCTCCCGATAAAATAGCAGTTTTGTAACCGTAATATTTCAAGGCTTTCATCAAGCGATGTGCGCCTTTTGTTATGGGTAAATTTACAGCCACATTATGCAAAACGTCTTCGCTCAAACCTTCTAGCAAAGCCATACGTTTTTTGAAGCTTTCGCTAAAATCTATTTCACCATTCATCGCTGATTCTGTAATAGCTCTTACCTGCGCTCCTACCCCATTCAACTCGGCCAACTCGTCGATTACTTCGGTTTGAATTAAGGTGGAATCCATATCGAAACACACCAAACGGCGGTTTCTACGGTACATATTGTCTTCTTGAAAAGAAATATCGACATCTAATTTTCCTGAAATTTCCATAAAACTGGCAGTCATCAACGTTTTATCGACAATATTACCCGTGACAGATAATTGCACGCAAGAACGAGGATATTCTTCTTTCTCCACCACAGATGTTCTACCCGTTAATCGAATGATGGAATCAATATTTAATTTTTGATCGGACAATATTTTGGTCACAGCAGCCAATTGTTCAGCTGTCAGTTTTTCGCCCAAGACATTGATGATATATTTTTGTTTGCTTTGTCCTTTTACCCAAATTTCATAATCAGGTATCGAAATTGGAATGAATTTTACCTTAATTCCCAATTCATAGCCTTTAAACAATAAATCTTTCAATACTGGTCCTGAAGAAGAGCCTGATTGTACTTCAAATAAAATCCCTAATGACAAGGTATCGTGAATATCAGCTTGACCAATATCTAAAATAATGGCATCATAAGTGGCTAATATGGAAGTTAAACCAGCGGTTACACCAGGTTTGTCCTGACCAGAAACTTTCAACAAAATAATCTCTTTATCTACTACTGCCATTTTTATACTATTAATTTACAAGGAGCAAAAATCGACAATCTATTGGTTATAAAAAAGGATATTGGATGTTTTTTCAAAAACAAACCCGACAGGTTTTGTAAAACTGTCGGGTTTGAAATTTTATAAACTAAAAAATTTACGAAGCAATCTCCAATCGTTTCAATAAATTTCTATTCAATGTTTCTTTGGCGTAATCCACGTCGATTTCTAATATTTTATCATCCGAACTTGGCAATTCATACATTGCATCGGTTAGGATGGCTTCGCACAAAGAACGCAATCCACGTGCTCCGAGTTTGTACTCTAAGGCTTTTTCTACAATAAAATCCAAAGCTTCATCGGAAATAGTAAATTCAACCTCATCCATCAAAAACAACTTTTGGTATTGTTTAATTAAAGCATTTTTAGGTTGGGTCAAAATGGCTCTCAACGTTTCTCTATCCAAAGGATCCATGTGAGTCAACACGGGCAAACGACCAATAATTTCTGGAATTAATCCAAAATCCTTGATGTCCTTCGGGATAATGTATTGCAATAAATTGTCTTTGTCAATATTATCGACATTTTTGGATGTAGAATAACCCACAGCTTGACGGTTCAATCTTTTAGAAATGATTCTTTCAATTCCGTCGAATGCACCACCGGCAATAAACAAAATGTTTTGGGTGTTTACCTCAACAAATTTTTGGTCTGGATGTTTTCTGCCTCCTTTTGGCGGCACATTTACCACAGTTCCTTCCAATAATTTCAATAATGCCTGTTGAACTCCTTCACCAGAAACATCACGAGTGATGGATGGATTGTCACTTTTACGGGCAATTTTATCAATTTCATCAATGAAAACAATTCCGCGTTCTGCTTTGGTTACATCATAATCGGCGGCTTGCAAAAGACGTGTCAAAATACTTTCGACATCTTCTCCCACATAACCCGCCTCCGTCAATACGGTTGCATCAACAATCGCCAAAGGAACATCTAACATTTTTGCAATGGTTTTGGCAACCAATGTCTTCCCAGTTCCGGTTTGACCTACCATTATGATATTGCTTTTTTCAATCTCTACGTCGTCGTGCAATTCTTGCTGCATCAAACGTTTGTAATGATTGTAAACCGCAACTGCCATTACTTTTTTGGTTTGATTCTGACCAATAACATATTGATCCAAGAAAGCCCTAATTTCTTTAGGTTTTTTCAATACCAAATCGGTTGGTAAATGACTCTTGTTACTTGATTTTAATTCTTCTACTACGATTCCGTGGGCTTGTTCGATACATTTATCACAAATATGAGCATCGATTCCGGCAATCAACAAATTGGTTTCCGGTTTTTTTCTTCCACAGAACGAACATTCTAATTTTGGTTTTGCCATTATTTTTTGTTTAAAGTTTAAAAAGTTCCAAGTTTCAGGTTACTCGAGCAACTTGAAACTTGAAACATTAAACTTGGAACTAATTTATCCTCTTCTCAACACTTCATCAATCATTCCGTATTCTTTAGCTTCATCGGCTATCATCCAATAGTCGCGCTCACTGTCTTTGTGCACTTTATCGAAAGTTTGTCCTGAATGTTGCGAAATGATTTGGTATAATTCGTCTTTAAGTTTCAACATTTCACGCAAGTTGATTTCCATATCTGTTGCAACACCTTGTGCTCCTCCTGATGGTTGGTGAATCATTACTCTTGAATGGGGCAATGCCGAACGTTTTCCTGCTGCTCCAGCACACAACAGCACTGCTCCCATAGAAGCGGCCATTCCAGTGCAAATTGTAGCCACATCTGGTTTAATGTATTGCATCGTATCATAAATTCCCAATCCAGCATAAACGCTTCCTCCGGGAGAATTCAAATAAATTTGAATGTCTTTTGAAGCATCGGCACTTTCTAAGAAAAGCAGTTGCGCTTGAACGATATTCGCAATTTGGTCATCAATTCCTGTTCCCAAGAAAATAATTCTGTCCATCATTAATCTTGAAAAAACATCCAATTGAGAGATATTCAACTGACGTTCTTCAATAATATAAGGAGTCATATTCGTTGGATTCATTGCCGCTACGATTTTGTCGTAGTACATTGCGTTTACACCTTGATGTTTTGTTGCAAATTTTTTAAATTCCTTTCCGTAGTTCATTTTTTTAAGTTTAAAAGTTTATAGGTTTAAAGGTTTAAGGTGGTTCAACAAGAAGCCTTAAAATCCTCAAACAAAAGAGCGCCAAAAAAAATAATCTTTTGACGCTCAAATATACTTATTTTTTATTGTTTTAACTTTGTAATAAAATCATAAAGTTATTGAGTTTGTATTTTGAAATTTCACATCTTTCGACTTGTATCTTCCTACTCCCCGCTTCCAACTTCTAACTTCTTACCTCTAACTTTAATTTATTCTCCGTAAGATGCAGCAATAAATTCGTCGTAAGTTACTTCTTTGGTAGTTGGATTTGCTTTTTCTTTGAAAACTTCCAATAATTTTTCGGCAACTACTTGGTCTGAAAGTTTTTTTACTTCCTCTTGATTCGACAAAACTCTAGCTACAATTCCTTGAACTTCCTCGTCAGTAGGATTAGTTTGCCCGAATTGTGCCATTTGCTGACGAATAGATTTAGTTGTGAAAGATTTCAAATCTTCGAAAGTGATTTTGATATCAGATTGCGCCATCGCTCTACCTTCGATCAATTGAAAACGCAATCCTTTTTCAGATCTTGCATATTCTACTTCAGCTTCTTCTGGAGTTAATTGTTTTTCTCCAACAGTTTGCAACCATTTTTTAAGAAATTCAGCTGGTAAATCGAATTTGGTGTTTTCGATTAAAAATTCCGTTACATCGCCTAATAATTTTTGGTCAGCTTGTTGCGCAAATTGAGATTCGGCATCTTCTTTGATTTTTGCTTTCAAATCTTCAATTGAAGCAACTTTTCCAGCTCCAAACAATTTATCGAACAATTCTTGATTTAACTCCGCTGGCTCAGAAAGAGTGATAGCTTCGATTGTAAAATCAACGTCAATTTCTAAACCGTGAACATTATCGTGACCTACTTTTAGATAATCCATCAATTGATGATCGTCTTCAAATAAACCTTTTGTATTTACAGTCACTACATCACCTACTTTTTTACCAATAAATTGATCAGCAGTAGCTTTGTCTTTAAAAATAGACAAAGTAATAGTTGTTGTATTTCCAATACCTTCAGCTTCGTTAGTAAAAACTCCTTTAATATCAACACCTTCCGCTACAGTTTCCTGAGGAAT
Source organism: Flavobacterium sp. (assembly GCA_043770265.1). Classification (GTDB taxonomy): domain Bacteria; phylum Bacteroidota; class Bacteroidia; order Flavobacteriales; family Flavobacteriaceae; genus Flavobacterium. The sequence goes on from JAYVIK010000122.1 coordinate 23,915, forward strand.
TGGATTGCCAAATTGTTTTTGAATGCGTTCTACTTGACCGTCGATTAATTTATCGTCTGCTTTTACTATATATTTTACGATCTCATTTTTAGCTTCTAAATCCAATTCAAAATTAGGAACCAAACCGATTTCATATTCAAAAACCAATTCTTCGGTATCCCAATTGAAGTTTTCGTTCACTTTTGCAAGAGGAGTTCCCAAAAGATTTAATCTTTCTGAGGCTAAGTAACGCTCTAATGCTAAATCAACTACTTTCTTAACTTCTTCTTGTTTGATAGCTTTTCCGTATTGTTTTTCAACAAGATCTTTTGGCACAGCCCCTTTTCTAAAACCTTTTACAGTTGCCAAAGGCATTTTTTCGTTTATTCTTTTTGCTACTTGACCTTTGTAATCCATATGAACAACTGTCATTACAATTGTTTCGCTTACTGCGTCTAATGCTACTCTTTTGATATCCATCTTCTTCGTTAATTTACATAATAAAATTGGGTTGCAAAATTATAAAAATTTTACAACCCAAACAAGTTTTTAAGCTATTGAATTTTAGCTCCTTATTTACTCTTCAAATCCCATACTTTTTCACTAGTCTTTGCCAACAATAGCAAACAAAACAGACTGAGAAAGAGATAATATAATGCTAAAAAGCAAGGCTGTCCAAAAGGTATCAACCTTAAATCCACCAACAATATTGGCGCAAAGCAAAATGATTACAGCATTTATCACCAACAAAAACAATCCTAGAGTAAAAATTGTAAATGGCAATGTCAAAATGACAAATATTGGTTTTATAAACACATTAAATAATCCTAAAACGACTGCAACAAGTAATGAAGTTGTAAAACTATCCACAACAACACCTTTCATAAAACGAGCGATAACTAACACCAAAATTGATGTGATAAGAATTCTGATAAGTAGTTTCATATATGTTTTTATTTCAAAAGTATAAAATAATTATTTCAAAAACGAATTTGTTATTTCGAAGAATAATTGCGGATTTTCGGCGTGAAGCCAATGACCTACGTTTGGAATCGTTTCAATTCTGGAATCTGGAAAATGATTTTTTATGGTTTCAAAATCTTCATCAAGAATATAATTCGAATTCCCGCCACGGATAAAAAGTGTTGGCTTATTGAAAATGGCGTTCTCAGGAAGTGGTTTTCCTATTTCGTCCATATTGACATTAAAAACAGCCAAGTTAAACCGGAATGCCAATTGGCCTGGCTCTTGCCAATACAAACTTTTCAAAAGAAATTGACGTGTTCCAAAATCGGTTATGTATTTTGATACAATTTCTTCAACCTCATTTCGGCTTGGTTTCAATGAAAAATCGACTGCATTCAATCCCTCCAAAATAGTTTGATGATGTTGCGGATAAAATTTAGGCCCAATGTCGGCAACAATTAATTTTTCGACCATTTCTGGATGCTTTGAAGCAAAAAGCATAGCTGTTTTTCCGCCCATAGAATGCCCGATGACGCTGACTTTTTTGAGATTATTGGCTCGGCAATACTCAAAAACATCCTGAGCCATTATTTCATAATTGAATTCTTCGGAATGAAAACTCTTGCCGTGATTGCGCAAATCCAAAAGATGCACTTGAAAACCATTGGCAGCAAATTGCGTTCCCATCGTTTTCCAATTGTCTGACATTCCCAGAAATCCGTGGAGGATTAGGAGTGGCTTACCTTCGCCTTCTATTTTTGAGTATAACATTTAGATTTTAGATTTTTAGATTGCAGATTCCTGCTTTCTAAATTAATTCATCTTTATTGAAAATTATTTCAGTTTTTGCAAATACATATTCACCACATTATCTAATCCAAAATAAATGGCTTCAGAAATGAGTGCGTGACCAATAGAAACTTCCAATAATCCGGGAATGTTTTGATGAAAAAACTGAATGTTATCCAGACTCAAATCGTGTCCCGCATTGATTCCCAAGCCCAATTCATTGGCGAAAACTGCCGATTTTACATAAGGGTCAATTCCGTTTTTGTTTCCCAAACCATATTGGTAGGCAAAAGCTTCTGTGTACAATTCGATTCTTTCGGTTCCAATAATTTTGGCGCCTTCTATCATTTCGAGAACAGGATCTACGAAAACTGACGTCCTGATTCCGTTTCGTTGAAATTCTTGAACGATTTCAGTTAGAAAATGGTTGTGTTTTATAGTATCCCAACCTGCATTTGAGGTTAAATTGTCATTTGCATCAGGAACTAAAGTTACTTGTGTTGGTTTTGTTTCTAAAACTAAATCTATAAACGACCGTTCTAAAGGATTCCCTTCAATATTATATTCGGTATAAACTATCGATTTCAAATCACGAGCATCTTGATAGCGAATGTGTCTTTCGTCGGGTCTTGGATGAATCGTAATTCCTTGTCCACCAAATTTTTGAATATCGGTGGCCACTTTTAATAGATCGGGAACATTTCCTCCACGAGCGTTTCGTAAAGTAGCTATTTTGTTAATATTTACGCTTAACTTTGTCATTAGAATAATTTTCAGGCATTGAAGGGCAAAAATACAAAGTAAAACTAGCTGTTATTACATATTTTTGATTATTTTGCATCAAATATTTAGAATTGATTTATGACTGAGATTACAAACTATATTACCAATGATTACAAAGCGATTGACAGTCAGGAAACTATTTCGTCTGTTCAAGACTTTTTTGACGAATTAAATTTTTCACATTTTCCTGTGGTCGATGAGGGAATTTACATTGGCAGTATAGCCTCCGAAGATATTGAAACCTTTGATAGTTTCAAGAAAATTTTCGATTATAGATATTCGCTTGAAGGTTTTTTCGCCCGAGAAAAAATGATTTGGCTGGATGTTTTAGAGGTTTTTGCTAAAAACAAATCCAATTTAATTCCAGTTTTGAACGAAAATAACACCTATTTGGGTTATTATGAGATTAGAGATATTCTGAATTTTTTTCACGAAACTCCATTTTTGCAAGAATCTGGAGGAATAATTGTGGTTCAAAAAAAGACAATAGAATATTCGATGGGAGAAATTACCCAAATTATCGAAAGTAATAATGGTAAAATCTTAGGTTTATTTGTATCCGAATCTGATCTTAAAAACACACAAGTGACCATCAAAATAAGTTTGGGAGTAATGAACGAAATTATTCAATCTTTCAGAAGGTATAATTATGAAATTATTTCGGAACATTTTGAAGATAATTACATAAACACCTTGAAAGAACGCTCAGATTATTTAGACAAATATCTTAATATATAAATACTCCCACAGACCCTCTCCAAAAGATGAGGGAACAAAGTGAAAAAAAATGAAAAAATGAAAGTAGCTATTTACGGTCAATACTATCAAATTAGCACGGAACCTATCATAAAAGATATTTTCAATTTTCTAATTAAGAATACTATCGAAGTGGTTGTTGAGGCGAATTTTTTGAAAATGTTAGTAGAAAAAAATCTTTTCGAAAAAGAATACCGCACATTCGAATCACACTCCGAACTGGACAGTAGTTTTGATATTCTAATTAGCATTGGTGGGGACGGAACCATTTTGAGAGCCGCTACTTTAGTTCGAGATTCTGGCGTTCCAATTCTAGGAATAAATGCCGGTCGTTTGGGCTTTTTAGCGACAGTTCAAAAAGACAATATCCCGGAATTTATGCAATTTATAATCGATAAAAAGTATTCAGTCTCCAAACGAACTTTATTAAGCTTATCGAGTATTCCAGAAAATGAAACCATCAAAGATCTCAATTTTGCTATTAACGAAATTTCAGTAAGTCGGAAAGAAACCACTTCGATGATTACTATAGAAACCTATCTGAACGACGAATATTTAAACTCCTATTGGGCTGACGGATTGATTATTGCAACACCCACAGGCTCTACAGGATACTCTATGAGTTGTGGAGGTCCTATTTTGACTCCAAATGTGCAAAGTTTTGTTATTACCCCAATCGCTCCTCACAATCTTAATGCGCGTCCACTAGTTGTTCCTGATGAAACAGAATTTAGGTTGAAAATTTCGGGTAGGGACGACTACTATTTGGTTTCTCTTGATTCACGAATTATCTCTGTAAAAAATGACACTATTTTATTTATAAAGAAATCTCCTTTTGAAATAAATATGATAGAAATTCCCAACGAAACTTTTTTGAAAACACTTCGCAACAAACTATATTGGGGTGAGGACAAAAGAAATTAAGTCAAATTTGTTCCTCAATATACAATATCTAGTTTTTTAACGTTTCTGTATGAGAGAACCAATGATTTCCATTAATTTTAGTTGCAATTATCCAATATGTTACACATTTAATACAATGAGTATTGAATGGCGTTGATAATTATTATATTTGCACGCAATTTTTAATTAAATGTATCAATTTTTTAAGTTAACTTTTTTGTTTTTCTTCTTTTCTATGAATGCACAAATTCATGAAATTGGCGGTTTTGTTGGAGGTAGCAACTATATAGGCGATGTTGGATCTACTACCTACATATCACCAAACAAACTAGCGATGGGAATGCTGTATAAATGGAACAAAAATCCAAGACTTGCCTACCGTTTTTCAATAAATGGTGCTTTTTATTCCGCGTATGACTCTGACTCAGACGAACCAAGTAGAAATCAAAGGAAATATCAATTTAGAAATACTATAAAAGAAGTATCTTTAGGCGTTGAATTTAATTTTTTTGATTTTAATTTGCATGAAGTAAATAAGAAATTCACTCCTTATATACATTCAGGATTAAATTACTTGAGAATACACGATTCTTATTTAAATTCTAATATACGGGTATTAGAAAAAAGTTCGGGTACATTTGCCATCCCTATGACATTAGGTATTAAATCGAATGTATTGCCTCACGTGATTTTAGCTTTAGAAGTTGGAGCAAGATATGCATTGACCGATAATTTAGATGGTAGTAATCCAAAAGAGGATACTTTGATTAAATTTGGAAATATAAATAATAACGATTGGTATGTTTTTTCAGGGGTAACACTAACGTACACCTTTGGAAACAAACCTTGCTATTGCCCAGACTAATAGAATGAATTTAATAGACAACATAGACCTAACAAATTTGCCCAAACACTTAGCTATCATAATGGATGGCAATGGGCGTTGGGCAAAAAAACAAGGGTATTTACGGGCTTTTGGCCACGAAAGAGGAACGAAATCGGTAAAAGAAAACATAAAGTCTTGTGCTAGATTAGGAATCGAAAACCTCACTTTGTATGCTTTTTCTACAGAAAATTGGAACAGACCCAAACTAGAAGTCGATACTTTAATGAAAATATTAGTCCGATCATTAAAGAAAGAGCTTAAAACTTTGCAAGACAATAATATCAAATTGAATACCATTGGTAATTTAGAAAAACTACCTCAATCAGCTCAAAACGAATTGCTAGATGTAATTGACAAAACAAAAAAAAATACCCGCATGACATTGACTCTAGCCTTGAGCTACGGCTCACGTGAGGAAATAGTAAATGCGGTAAGAAACATCAGCAATAAAGTTAAAAATAATATAATTTCAATAGACTCTATTGACGATTCAATTATAAATGAGCATCTTTACACGCAAAATTTACCAGAGGTAGATTTATTGATTAGAACAAGTGGAGAGCATAGAATAAGTAATTTTTTGTTATGGCAAATTGCCTACGCAGAGTTATATTTTACTGATGTATTATGGCCAGACTTTAAAGAACAAGATTTGTATGAGGCTATCATTAGTTATCAAAAAAGAGAGCGTAGATTTGGAAAAACAAGTGAACAAATTAAATAATTTATTAGTGTTACAAAAAAGCATAAAGATATTCATAGGACTTTTGATTTTTGGAAGTTTTTCCCAAATTAAAGCCCAAGATAGACTCCCATTCGATGAAGGAAAAACATACATACTTGCTAAAGTTGACATTGTTGGAAAAATAAGTTTTAATGCCAATACAGTGACAACATTTGCAGGTCTTGAAAAAGGTCAGGAAATTACTGTTCCTGGAGAAGAAATAACTAACGCAATCAAAAAACTAGGGAAATTAGGACTGTTTGACGAAATTTCATTTTATGTGAATAGAATTGAAAAAGATAGTATTTACCTTGATTTGCATGTTGAAGAATTACCAAAATTAAATGAAGTTAAATTTGTTGGCGTTAGCAAAAGCAAAATTGAAGGCTTGATAAAAGACAATGGGCTTACAAAAGAAAAAGTGGTCAACGAAAATTTAATCACTACCACAAAATACTATATCGAAAATAAATACAAAAAAGACGGTTTCTACAATACCAAAGTAACCATAAACACCGTTATTGATACTGCTCAAACTAACCACGTAAACATGGTCGTGAAAATTGATAAAGGATCAAAAGTTAAAATCAAAGACATTGTATTCGAGGGAAACAAGGAAATAAAATCCGAAACCCTTCGCGCTGCCATGAAAGATACCAAACGTAAAAAATTGCTAACCCTCAAAGCATCAAAGTTTATCAAAGCCAAGTACGATGACGATTTAGACAAAGTAATCGAAGCTTACAAAGAAAGAGGGTATCGTGATGCAAGAATAATTTCGGATTCTGTTGCTTATAATGCTGATTTAAAAGCTTTGATGGTAAAAATAAAAGTCGAAGAAGGCAACAAATATCGTTTTGGAAACATCAAATTCCTAGGGAATACAGTATATTCAGATGAAGGACTCCTTGGAATGCTTGGCATCAAAAAAGGAGATACTTACAACGGTGTGCTTCTAGAAAAAAGAATTGCGGACAAATCGAAACCAGATGGAGATGACATTACCAATTTATATCAAAATAACGGTTATTTATTTTCGAACATCAATGCCGTAGAAACAAAAACTGCTAATGATTCTATCGATTTTGAAATTAGAATTAGTGAAGGTCCTATTGCTTATTTCAACAAAATTACGGTAACCGGAAATGACAAAACAAATGACCACGTAGTTTATAGAGAATTAAGAACAAAACCAGGAGAAAAATACAATAAAGATTTGCTGATTAGAACGATTCGCGAAATTGGACAGTTGGGATTCTTTGACCCTGAAGCCATTGAACCAAAATTTAAAAATGTTGATGCAGCAGCTGGAACGGTTGACATTGAATATCCTTTGACCGAAAAAGGAGCCAGTCAAATTGAATTGCAAGGTGGTTATGGCGGTGGAGGTTTCATAGGAACTTTGGGATTGTCATTCAACAATTTCTCGGCTAGAAATTTGTTCAAGAAGGAAGCTTACAAACCCTTACCTATGGGTGATGGGCAAAAAGTAGCTTTACGATTGCAAGCAAGTTCTTTCTTTAGAACCTACAGCCTTTCGTTTTCAGAACCTTGGTTTGGTCAAAGAAAACCAGTACAATTAAACACATCATTTTCATACACTACACAATACAACAACAACTTTCAAACCCAACAAGTCGATAGAAGTAAAAGTTTCAATATTATGACTATTTCGGCTGGTATTTATAAAAGATTGTCCGTGCCTGATGACTATTTTGGATTATCACAAACCATAAGTTATCAACATTATGATTTAAACAATTATAACACAGGCTTATTTACATTTGGTAACGGAGCATCAAGAAATTTAGCTTACACAATTGGTCTTTCAAGGAGTAATAAAGGAATCAATCCAATATTTCCTATATATGGTGCAGAATTTAGTGTAAGTGGTAAATTTACACTTCCTTATTCTTTATTTAATGGTGTTGATTATGCTGCATTAGGGAATCAATCTGATTATAAATTCCGTAATAATGGGGCAGCATATAGCGGTGCAGATGGTAATGAAATAGAAACTGGGGAATACATCAAAAAAACAACAACTGGCGGGGATATAGGAGTTGGTGCAGACTACGCTTCAGCTACTACAGACATCCCAAAAGTTGATCAAGAAAAATACAATTGGCTAGAATATTATAAGCTAAAATTCAAAGGAGACTGGTACACAAAAATAATAGGGTCCAATAAGAGTCCGTTAGTATTGAGAACCTTAGTTGAATTTGGTTTCTTGGGCGCCTACAACCAAGCAAGAGGAATAATTCCATTCGAAAGATTCTTTTTGGGTGGAGATGGAATGCAAAATTTTGCTATGGATGGAAGAGAGGTTATCGCATTGAGAGGTTATCCAAACGGTTCATTAACACCCGTATCAGCGAATGGACAATCAAATGGAGCAAATATTTATAATAAGTTTTCATTGGAATTGAGATACCCAATTACATTAAAAGCATCTGCATCTATTTATGCATTAACATTCTTAGAAGCGGGATCATCATTCGATACTTTCAAGAATTACAATCCTTTTGCTTTAAACCGTTCAGCAGGAGCAGGATTAAGAGTTTTTATGCCTGCATTTGGATTGTTGGGAATAGATTTTGGATATGGATTTGATGGATTACCACAGGCTAATGGTTCTTTAGGGCCAAAAGCCAATGGATGGGAAACGCATTTTATTATTGGCCAACAATTTTAAAAAATTTGATATAAATTACTCTAATACATTTAAGTTATGAGAAAAGAATTTTTATTAATATTTTTAGTCATGATTGTATCTACTACAATTCAGGCACAAACTAGAGGCACGAAAGTGGGCTATATTGATATGGAATATATTTTGCAAAATGTACCCAATTATACTGAAGCACAAAGCCAATTAGAACAAAAAGCACAAAAATGGAAACAAGAGATTGAATCCAAAAAAAATGAAATCACTAAACTAAAAGAAGCACTAAAAGCGGAAAAAGCTTTATTGACAAAAGGACTTATTGAAGAAAGAAATAGTGAAATAGTATTTCTTGAAAATGAAAATTTAGAATTCCAACAAAGACGATTTGGTCCAAATGGTGATTTGATTACACAAAAGAATGCATTAACAAAACCTATACAAGACCAAGTTTTTACAGCTATACAAGATATTGCCGAAGCTAAAAAATATGACTTTATTTTTGACAAAACTTCCGATATGACAATGCTGTTTGCAGCAAAAAGATTTGACATTAGTGATCAAATAGTTCGGATTTTGAATCGAGCAGAAAAAAGCGAACAACTAACAAAAAAACAAATAAAAGAGGAAGAAGCTAGAGAAGCCAAAAAAGACGCCATCGCTGATAATCCAAACTTATCTGAAAGGCAAAAAGCTACAGAAACAAAAAAACTGGCACGAGATGCAGATATTGCAGCTAAATTATTAGTCCAAGAAGAAAGGAAAAAAGCTGCCGAAGATAAAAAATTACAAATCATTGCAGATAGAGAAGCGAAAAAAAATGGAACTGCTCCCTCAACAGCTAAAGCAGATACTACTTTAGACAAAGAAGCTGCGGTCGCGGCAGCAACTCAGGCAAAACAAGCACAAGCCGATCAAAGAGCTGAAACACTTAGAATTCGACAACAAGCTGTAGAGGACAAGAAAAAAGCCGCAGAAGAAAGAAGACTTCAAATCTTAGCAGATAGAGAAGCAAAAAAAATAAATACAAATCCAGGAGTTCCAGCAGTTGGAAATGAAGGAGAGAAACAAGCAACAAAAGCCACAGAAGCGGCTACTACTGCTGAAGAAGCAAAACAAAAACAAGCCGAAGCTAGAGCAAAAACACTAGAAGACCGGAAGAAAGTAGTCGAAGAAAATAAAAAAGCCCAAGAAGAAAAAAGAAAACAAGCATTAGACTCTAAAAAAACTGGCACGGTTTCTGAGAATACGGTAAAAGGGGACGAAAAAACTCCAAAATCAACAGAAACAAACAAAGCAGAAACAGTGGTTGCCAAAGAAGCTACCAAAACATCTGCTGAAGAGGCAAAACAAAAACAAGCTGACGCTAAAGCAAAAACACTAGAAGACCGTAAAAAAGTAGCCGAAGAAAATAAAAAAGCATTAGAGGAAAAAAGAAAACAAGCATTAGACTCTAAAAAAACGAGTACGGTTTCTGAAAATGCATTAAAGGGAGACGAAAAAACTCCAAAATCAGCAGAAACAATCAAAACAGAAAAAGAAACAGTAGTTGCCAAAGAAACTACTAAAATATCCTCAGAAGAAGCGAAACAAAAACAAGCGGATGCAAGAGCAAAAGTAATTGAAGACAGAAACAAAGAAATTGAAGAACGCAAAAAAGCTTTAGAAGAAAAAAGAAAACAAGCATTAGACTCTAAAAAAACGAGTACGGTTTCTGAAAATGCAGTAAAAGGAGAGGAAAAAACTCCAAAATCAGCAGAAACAATCAAAACAGAAAAAGAAACAGTAGTTGCCAAAGAAACTACTAAAATACCCGCAGAAGAAGCAAAACAAAAACAAGCGGATGCAAGAGCAAAAGTAATTGAAGACAGAAACAAAGAAATTGAAGAACGCAAAAAAGCTTTAGAAGAAAAAAGAAAAAAAATTCTTGAAGATAGAGAAGCCATCAAAAAAGCAAACGAAGAAAAATTAAAAACAACAAAAGAGAATACAAACAATAATTAATTAATATTTTAAAACGATGAAACAAATCAAAACTTTACTAATTGCTGCAATACTTTTTTTAGTAGCTAGCCAAACCATTAACGCTCAGGCAAAAACAGCTCACGTTGATGTAAGCGACATTATGACAAAAATGCCGGCAATGATGGATGCCCAAAAACAACTAGAAAAATTGAGCGCCACTTATGATGCAGATTACAAAAAAATGGCCGAAGAATTTCAGGCTAAACTAAAAAAGTATGATGCTGAAGCTGCAACTGTTACTGACGCTGTAAATGCTGAACGTCAAAAAGAGGTTGCAGATATGCAAAAAAGAATCCAAGATTTTGGTCAAAATGCTCAAAAAGAATTGCAAACCAAACAAGAAGAAATAACAAAACCAATCTACGAAAAAGTGAGAACTGCTATCCAAAAAGTAGGGAAAGCTAAAGGTTTTCAATATGTTCTTGATGGTTCAACTCTTTTACTTGCTGACGGTCCTAATTTGACTGTGGATGTAAAAAAAGAATTAGGTTTCTAATAAAAACCAATTTCACATAAAGCGCTCAACTAATTTTTTTGGTTGGGCGTTTTTTTATACTATCAATTTATAGGTTTTTAAAAAAGTTGCACCTAACTTTGTTACTATGGATAACAATAAACCTATCGGAATTTTTGACTCAGGCATCGGGGGAACCTCTATTTGGTCGGCCATCCACGAATTGCTTCCAAACGAAAAAACCATCTATTTAGCCGATAGCAAAAATGCTCCTTACGGTCAAAAATCAAAAGACGAAATTATTGCTTTGAGCAAAAAAAATACAGAATTTTTACTTAATCTGGATTGCAAATTAATTGTTGTGGCCTGCAATACTGCTACTACAAATGCTATTCAGGAATTGCGAGCAAAATATAATGTCCCCTTTATTGGCATAGAACCTGCCATAAAACCAGCAGCAACCAATTCAAAAACACAAACCATTGGAATTTTAGCCACACAAGGAACCCTAAACAGCGAACTTTTCAATAAAAATGTGGAAAAGTTTCACAACACAAAAATTATAGAGCAAGTAGGACACGGATTAGTACCGCTTATCGAAAACGGAGAAATAAACTCTCCCGAAATGACAAAACTACTTCACTCCTACCTTACTCCAATGATAGAAGCTAACATCGATTATCTCGTGTTGGGATGCAGTCATTATCCTTATCTGATTCCTCAGATCAAAAAAATTCTTCCAGCTCACATTCAAATCATAGATTCAGGTGAAGCGGTAGCTCGTCAAACTCAAAATGTCTTAAAAGAAAAAGTAGGATTTTCATCAAGCAAAAATAATCAAGCAGTATTTTACTCCAATGCTGACCCAAAAGTGCTTTCGGAAATTTTAGGCAATCAATATGAAGTAATTAAAAAAGACTTCTAAAAAATTAAACTATTCTTCGGTTTTATACCAACCAGAATACATTACATAATTATTGGCAATGCGCTCTATTTCTCCAGCAAAATCAGATTGGTCAATATCCTTGACTTTTTTTGCAGGAACTCCAGCATAAATACTTCCCGATTCAACCACTGTGTTTTGAGTAACGACAGCTCCAGCAGCAATTATTGAATTGCTATTTACAATACAATTATCCATTACTATTGCTCCCATTCCTATCAAAACATTATCATGAATAACGCAACCATGAACCATAGCATTGTGACCAATAGAAACGTTATTGCCAATGATTGTGGGATGTTTTAGATACGTACAATGAACAATCGCACCATCTTGAATATTTACTTTATTGCCAATAGTAATAAAGTGAACGTCGCCCCTGATCACAGCATTAAACCATACGCTACAAGAATGTCCAAAAATAACATCACCAACAATAGTAGCATTTTCAGCTACATAACAATCCTCTGGTATAGAAGGTGTTTTTCCGTTTACAGATTTTATTAGCATTTTAAGGAAATTAAATTATACCATTAATATTTATTAAATAGACCAATAGTTTGCGGTTTAATGCCGATATAGTATGAAAATAGTCCGATTTTTATTGGACTATATTGACCCGAGCGCAGCGAACAGGCGAAGCAATACATAATCGTTATTAGAATAAAATTTTGTACTAATTAATGGCAGGACAATTACAATCGTACTTTTGAGGCCTACAAAACAAATCAATTCCAAAAGTAATTTGATGGAAACCACCGCTGCTAAAATTTATATCTCCAGGTAAATAAGAATAAGTATAGGCAAACATAAAATTCTTATAATTTCCACCAAAAATAGGAGTTATGTACTGTAAGGATTTAGGATTCAATCCAGTTCTACGATAAGAAAAAGCAGCCCATAGTTTTCCAAAATCGAAACTTTTGTAAACTTTCATATTGACATCAACCGATTTTTCTTTTGTTATTTCTATCAATTGAAACATCAGTGAAGGTTCCCATAATAATTTATCCTTATCTCCAAAAACATAAGCAAAACTAGCTAAATACTTTCTCAAATTGGCAGTTTCAAATTCTGTATAAATTTTTCTTTTCGTTTCAATCACATTTTGAATAGTTCCGTGAGCATAAAAGTTAAGATAATTGTAGGAACCGCCAATATCAAGATTAAAATAAGAAGCGTCTTGAACAATAATTCCGTTAATTATTGGATCAATATCGCCTGATTGCAAAAACTCAGACTGATCTAATTGGCTTTGAAAAAAATCAGCACTCATACCAAAAGACAACTGATTCAAATCGATTTCATCTCTTGAAAACATAAGATGATGTGCATAAGTTAATTTCGCTCCTTTTTGAGAGTGATAGCCGTTTTGGTCATTAAAAAGAATTATTCCAACCCCAGATTTTTCCCCTACTCTTCCGTTATAACTTAGGGTTTGCAGTGCCGGTGCATCAGTCTGATCGAACCATTGCTTTCTTGCAGTAAGTCTTATTTTATCGCAATTTGCTGCTCCAGCCATCGAAGGATGAAGCAAATAATAATTATCCGACAAGTAGTCTGAATAGATAGGAATTCCCGTTTGTGAAAAAGTAATTTGAGCAAAGAAGAATAGAACTATGAAAATCTTTAATTTTAGATACATTCAAATAAAATTTTGTTCAGAATATGGGGAAAAGGGAAAAACAAGGTAAAATAAAGAAATACTATTTAACTTAAAACGCCTTTAAAGTTAATTTATTCTTTAAAAAATCAAATATAGTTAATAGTAGAAAATATCTTTGTTAAATTTGTCAAAAATTAAAAAATTATGTCAAAAATAACCACTAAAGAAACGCAAAACCCAAGTATATTAAAATTCGAATTCGAGGATTTTATAACTCAAAATGAGAGTTTCGAATTCAAAAATATCGATGAAACCAAAAACTCTCCATTGGCACAACAATTGTTTTACTTGCCTTTTGTAAAAACAGTTTACATCTCAGGAAATTTCATCGCCATCGAAAAATTCAGCATTGTAGAATGGGAAGATGTCAAAGATGCCGTAGCGGAACAAATCGAAACCTTCGTTGCCGGTGGAGGAATAATAATCACTCCATCTGAAAATAAAACGCAAAAACAACCCATAACTGTTTACGGTGAAGCGACACCAAATCCAGCAACTCTGAAATTTGTAATCAGCAGAATGGTGACCAAAAGCCCAGTGGAATTCAAAAACATTGATGAAACAGCAGCATCTCCATTGGCAAAAGAATTATTCAAATTTCCATACATAAAAGAAATTTTTATAGACGAAAATTATATTTCGGTAACAAAATATGAAGTCGCTAATTGGGGCGAAATCACATTAGAATTGAGAACTTTTATCAAACAATACATCGAAAACGGAGGAACTGTTCTTGACGAAAGTTTGATTGTTGCCAAAGCCGAACAAGAAAAAACAAAAACACAAGAGTTTGATAATCTTGATATTACTTCCCAACAAATTATCAATATATTAGAAGAATATGTAAAACCTGCCGTTCAAGCCGATGGTGGAAATATTGCTTTTGAATCATACAACGAAAGCGACAAAACCGTGAAAGTAATTCTTCAAGGCGCTTGTAGTGGTTGTCCATCATCAACATTCACTCTAAAAAGTGGCATCGAAAATATGCTGAAAAGTATGCTTAACGACGAAGATATTAAAGTTGAAGCTATAAACGCTTGATTAAAGTGTTCAGTTTTCAGTGATTAGTAATCAGTTATTGCAATTTAAAACAAAGCACTGAGCACTAATCACTGAACATTGACAACGGATCAGTGTTTACAATTAATAAAAAAAGAAGATACATACTTAAAAATGGAAATTCGATTTTTCTTTTTGACCCAACTGAACACTAAAAAACTGAACACTGAACACTAATAATAGATGAATTTACTTTCTCAAGAAACCAGTCCGTATTTGTTGCAGCACGCCAATAATCCTGTACATTGGAAGGCTTGGAAT
>JAYVIK010000123.1:0-38737 GCA_043770265.1 Flavobacterium sp.
ACAGGCTAATATGTCTTTAGAACTGATGCTTAAACGCTGGCCAAAAATGCTGGAATCAGGAATGCGACTGGGTTCTCCCGCAATGGCTAGTGACTTAAATTTGCTCTATGCTTTTATGGATAAATGTGATGCTTTGAATTACAGGGTTGATTTTGTTGCCATGCACGATTATGGCGAAGGTACAGCACAAGCATTTTACAATAAATGTAAAGCGATACACGATAGAACAGGCAGACCCATTTGGATAAAAGAATTTAATTTTGGAGGTACGTGGACAGCAGGTAAACCAACTTATGCTCAATCAGCGGCTCGAATCAAAGAAATTATTGAACGATATGACACTGAGGGGATTATCGAGCGATATGCTATTTTTAATTTTGATGAAACAAATCAAAACAGAGCCGTTTTTTATAACCCTGTCGAAAATTTAAATATTACCCCAATGGGTGTCGTTTATCGCGATCAAACTTCTGTAATGGCATTCAATCCATTGGAACAAATAAATATACCTTTTAAAATGGTTGCACCGCAAAATTTTAAAGGCACAAATACCGATGGTATTACAACTAAATTGGTTTGGCAAAATTTTATCGATAATTCAGCGGGTACTTTTAGGTTGGAAAGATCATTTAATGGTGGCGCATTTACCCAAATTGCCAATATCGCTGGGACAAATAGTAGTTATGATGACATTGTTGGAACGATTGGTTACGGAGTGTACACTTACAGAATTACAGCTTTAAATGCTTTCTTAGGAAATTCGAATGTTGTTTCAGATATGGTAGATGTTTTAACTAGTGGAAAGCAAAATGTAGCACGGTTTAAAACTGTTGATGCAAGTTCAATACATTCAGCACCATACCCTGGCTCTAGTGCAGTTGACGGCAATATCGTTTCTGACGATAGCCGTTGGGTAAGCAGGTCAGGAACTTTTCCTGCCATTTTGGAAATCGACTTAATCGATTTTTATTTAGTAGACGAACTCGTACTGTATTGCGGATTTCAAGGGTATAATAGTCCAATAACAAATTTTCAATTCCAATATTGGGATGGTACTAAATGGGTAGATGCTATTTCGGAAACTGCAAATACACAAGGATTATACCGAAAAAATTTCACCGAAGTGAAAACAAACAAGCTGCGATTGAATGTAAATGGCGCTGCTGGAAACATTGTTAGACTTTATGAAATTGAAGTGTATGGCAAAGAATTCAATGCACTTAGTATTACTGAAAATAGTTTCCTTAAAAATCAATTTACAATTTATCCTAATCCAACTACAAACGTACTTCACATATCAGGAAATGATGAGGTGGAATATTTAGATATTTTTGACCTAAACGGAAGAAAATTAATGACCACCAAAGGTGTAAATACGGTTGATGTATCACAATTATCGGCTGGAGTTTATTTTATAAATGTGAATAATAAAGAAGCAGTCAAATTTGTAAAAAAATAATTATGTTTAATTCAAAAATCCAAAGATTTTCGGCGTTAAATTTTAATTTTAAAAGAACTTTTGTTTTCTTTTTTGTTCTTGTTGGGCTTCAACTTTCAGCACAAAATGCAGTTGTAGTAGAGAACCAAAAGTTAACCATCGCTAATTTAGGAGGTAATAATTACACTGTAGGCAATAATGCTGAATTACGAGTTAGTGCACCAATCGTGGCAAACGGCACAGTGAATTTGACTAGTGATTCTGGTTGGTTGATTTTAGATGGTGTTCCACCCACACAGGTTATGATGTCTTATTTGAGTTCCATTTTAGTCAATGGACAACCCGCTGCAAATAATGTAAATCTACGTGTAACAAATTATTTACAAGGATCAGTTATTATTCCACATACACCCAACTTTGAAGCATTAACGCTTTATAAAGATGCAGGATATTCTGGGGATCAAATGAAGTGTATTCCGCTAAAATATTATAAAACTCCTGAATTGGGGACTTTTGACAATACCGTTACTTCTTTCAAACTCAAGAAAGGGTATATGGCCACTTTTGCTCAAAACGAAAACGGAACTGGTTTTAGCAAAGTGTATATTGCAGATCAAAACGATATAGAAGTTACCTCGCTCCCTCTAGGATTAAACAATTTAGTTTCTTTTGTTAGAGTATTTCCTTGGCGATATACTGCAAAAAAAGGATTTGGTGCTGGTTTTGTTGATTTCAATAGGAGTATAACTCCCGCTCAACTTACTAAATCGAGTTGGTTTTACAACTGGGGAGTTCCTACTACTGAAGATTTAACAGATTTTGAATTTGTTACCATGAAGTCTTATGCAAATTCGTTAACCGATGTTAAATGGCAAGAAATAAATAATTTAAATTACTGTAATCACCTTCTAGGCTATAATGAGCCGAATAATGCTGGTCCATTAAATATGACTGTTGCCGAACAACTCAAATATTGGCCTAAATTTATGGAATCAGGGATGCGTCTGGGATCACCCGCTCCAACGAATTGGGATGAGTTTTTTGAGTTCATGGATAAATGTGATGAATTGAATTACAGAGTCGATTTTGTTGCAATTCACGATTATGGTGAAGGTACAGCAGAAGCTTTTTACCGCAATTGTAAAAGGGTGTACGACAGAACAGGAAGACCAATTTGGGTAACCGAATTCAATTGGGGAGGAACCTGGAGCACCGCCACCCCAACATATAATCAAATAGCTACTCGTATTGCCGAAATAATCGATAAATATGATACTGAAGGGATTATAGAACGCTATGCAATTTTTAACTTTAGCGAAGAAGTTAATAGAACTGGTGGTGTTCAAAACAGGTCTGTGTTTTATACTCCTGCAATTCCAGACTATCGTATAACTCCTATAGGAGAGGCTTATCGGAATAATGTGTCTTCTATGGCGTTTAATCCATCAGGACAAATAGACATTTCTTTAAAGCTGGTGGCTCCTCAAAATTTGAAAATCACTAATTCAAATGCAACAACAAATAAACTCGTTTGGGATAATCTTAATTATGCGGGATTTGGAACTATTTTTATTGAGAGAGCAGCAGGTGCTAGTGGTTATATAACAGTTGCTCAAATTAGTAGCAATAGCTCCAGCTATGATGACAACATAACTGCTACCGGACTTGTTCAATACAATTATCGACTTTCTGTAAGACAAGCAGGATTCGCCAATTCTAAATATGTATTGGGATCTATAGATTTAAGTCCAAATGTTGTATTCAATGTTGCATTAAATAAAAGCGTAATTGCAAGTAGTATTAATTCTAGTACATATCCTGGGGGAAAAGCAGTGGATGGTGATATAGTTTCCGATGCCAGTCGATGGGTTACCAAATCTGGGGAACTACCTGCTTACATTGAAATAGATTTAAATGGTTTTTATTTAATTAGCCAACTTAAATTTTATTCTGGTTATCAAGGATACAATTCCCCAATAACTTCTTTTGCTTTTCAATACTGGAATGGAACGAGTTGGGTAGATATAGTTACCGAAACTGACAATACCATAAGTTCCTATAGCAAAAATTTTACAGAAGTACGAACTGATAAAGTGAGATTGAATATCAATTCAACAAGTTCTGGTGTAGCAAGATTCTATGAGATTGAGGTTTATGGAAGAATTTCCAGTTCATTAGGATTAAATGAGTTGGATTCAAATAGTTTTTCTATTTATCCTAATCCAGTGGCAACTACACTTACAGTTCAAGGGGCAGCTAATATTGAATTAATCGAAATTTTTGATGTCAATGGTAAAAAATTAATTTCGGAAAAAGCTGTAAATAGTGTTGAAGTGTCAAAACTATCCGCAGGAATTTATTTTTTAAAGGTAAATGATAAAGAGGCAATTAAGTTTTTAAAAAAATAATTTTGTTTAATTTTAAGTACAATCATTTTCAATATCAAAATCTAATATGAAAAATTTCGCCAGAATTTTTATTATTTTATTACCCTTTCTAGGGCTGCATCTTTATGGTCAAAAACCTGTTTTAGTCGAAAACATTAAGGTAACTGTCGTCAATTTAGGAGGTGATAATTACACTTTAGGTAGTAATGCCGAATTGAGAATTAGCGCACCAACTATAGCTAACGGTACTATCAATTTTACAGGTGATTCAGCTTGGTTAATTTTGGATGGTGTTTTACCCTCTGAGGCAATAGCTTCGCATTTCAGTTACATCAGTGTAAACGGACAGGCTGCCGTAAATAACGTAAACATCAGAGTTACTAACTATTTAAGAGGCTGTGTTATTATTCCACATTCTTCAACTTATGAGGCTTTAACACTTTTTAAAGATGCCGCTTATGTGGGTGATCAAATGAAATGTATCCCTTACAAATATTATAAAATAGCAGACTTGGGAAGTTTTGATAATACGGTTTCCTCCTTCAAACTCAAGAAAGGCTATATGGCTACTTTTGCACAAAACGAAAATGGAACAGGCTACAGCAAAGTTTTTATTGCAGAAAAAGAGGATATTCAAATCAGCACGTTGCAAGTTGGACTGAACGATAAAGTTTCCTTTGTTCGAGTATTTCCTTGGCGATATACCGATAAAAAAGGTTTTGCGTCAGGTTTGCCTGATTTTAATAGAACTATTACTCCAGTAAAACTAACCAATTCGGGATGGTTTTACCACTGGGGAACAACTTCTGCCGAAGATTTAACAGATGTAGAATTTGTACCTACCAGATGGAACGCAAAATCACTAACCGATACAAGGTGGAAAGAAATACTTGACATTAATTACTCCAGTCATTTACTTGGATTTAATGAACCTGATGGTGCAACTCAAGCAAATATGACTTTAGACGAGATGCTTTTGTATTGGCCAAAAATGTTAGAATCAGGAATGCGATTGGGTTCGCCAGCCATGGCAAGTGACTTAAACTTACTATACAGTTTTATTGATAAATGCGATGAACTAAACTACCGTGTTGATTTTGTTGCTATGCACGATTATGGTGGAGGAACTGCTCTGCAATTTTACAATAAATGTAAAGCTATACACGATAGAACTGGCAGACCCATTTGGATCAAAGAATTTAATTGGGGCGGTACTTGGACAACAGCTACTCCAACTTATCCACAAATTTCGGCACGTATAGCAGAAATCATTGAAAAATATGATACTGAAGGTATCATCGAACGTTATTCGATTTTTAATTTTGACGAAACTGTAAATAATTTTGGTGGTGTTCAAAACAGAGCCGTTTTTGTTACACCTGCAATACCAAATTATACTTTCACTCCTCTTGGTATAGTGTATCGCGATAATGTTTCTCCAATGGCATTTAATGCTGTCGAAGAAATAAATATTCCTTTGAAACTGGTTGCCCCCCAAAATCTTAAAATAACAAATGTTAATGGGAATACCAATAGATTAGTTTGGGATACTTTTAATGATGTAGGAACTCTATTTATTGAAAGAGCCTCTGGAACTGGCGCTTATGTAACTGTTGCCCAAATAAGTAGTAATAATACGAGTTATAACGATGACATATCCGCTACGGGACTTATTCGGTATAATTATCGTCTTTCGGTGAGGCAAACCGGATTCACAAACTCTAAATTTGTATTGGGATCTATAGATTTAAACCCAAATATTGTTTTCAATGTTGCTCTAAATAAAAGTGTTTTTGCTAGTAGCGTTCACTCTGCACCTTATCCAGCCACAATGGCGGTAGATGGAGATATTGTTTCCGATGCAAGTCGCTGGGTTACAAAAGCTGGTGAGCTTCCAGCCTATATCGAGATTGATTTGAAAGGTACATTTTTGATAAGCCAACTTAAGTTTTATTCTGGTTTTCAAGGATATAATTCTCCAATTACTTCTTTTGTTTTTCAGTATTGGAATGGAACGAGTTGGCAGGATATAGTAACCGAAACATCAAACACAATAAGTTCGTACGATAAAAGTTTCGCCGAAGTAGAAACCAATAAAGTGAGATTGAATATAAATGGTACGGCATCTGGCATTGCTCGATTTTTTGAAATCGAGGTTTACGGAAGAATTTCCAGCTCATTAGGAGTAAACGAGTTTGATTCGAACAATTTTGTCATCTATCCTAATCCAGTTTCAAATTCACTTTTTTTGAAAGGAAATAAAGATATTGAATCAATTGAAATTTTTGATACAAATGGCAAGAAATTGATAACAAAAAGGAATGAAAATACAGTTGATGTTTCACAATTATCAGCAGGAATTTATTTTGTAAAGGTTAATAATAGGGAGACTTTAAAATTCATCAAAAAATAATACAAAAACAATAATAGTATGTTAGTACAAAATTTTAGCGAAGTAACAAGAGGAAATAAAACAATTAGCACTAAATCAGATTTAGTAGTAGTTGGTGGAGGTTTAGCAGGACTTTGTTGTGCCATTGCAGCCGCACGTGATGGAATTACAGTAACATTGGTTCAAGACCGACCTGTTTTGGGAGGTAACGCTTCGAGTGAAGTTCGATTGTGGACATTAGGTGCCACGTCACACATGGGAAATAACAACCGCTGGTCGAGAGAAGGAGGAATCATTGACGAGATTTTAGTCGAAAATATGTACCGAAACAAAGAGGGAAATACCTTGATTTTCGATACTATTTTATTAGAAAAAGTAGTGGTTGAAAAAAACATTACCTTGTTATTGAACACTTCTGTTTATGATGTAAAAAAATCAGACCCCAACACAATTAGTCAAGTAATTGCTTTTTGCAGTCAAAACTCCACAACTTATGAGTTGAATGCCGATTTATTTTGTGATGCGTCTGGCGATGGAATTGTTGGTTTTCAAGCCGGTGCCGCTTTTAGAATGGGAGCAGAAACTGTAGAAGAATTTGGAGAAAAATTTGCTCCAGATATTGCTTATGGCGAACTTCTGGGACATACGATTTATTTTTACAGCAAAAATGTAGGTGCTCCAGTAAAATATGTCGCTCCCGAATTTGCCTTGAAAGACATTACCAAAATCCCTAGATATAAAGTACTAAACGATAAAGATTTTGGATGTAGATTGTGGTGGTTAGAATATGGAGGAAGAAGAGATACGATTCACGAATCGGAAGACATTAAATGGGAATTGTGGAAAGTGGTTTATGGCGTTTGGGATTACATCAAAAACTCAGGAGAGTTTCCAGATGCCGAAAATTTAACTCTCGAATGGGTTGGAACTATTCCTGGAAAAAGAGAAAGTCGCCGTTTTGAAGGTTTGTATATGATTAAACAACAAGATTTAGTAGAACAAGCACAGTTTGACGATGCGGTTTCTTTTGGTGGTTGGGCAGTAGATTTACATCCATCAGATGGTGTTTATGATAGCAAACCGGGTTGTACACAATACCACTCAAAAGGAGTGTACCAAATTCCGTTGAGCACTATGATTAGTAAGAATATTTCAAATTTATTCTTGGGCGGACGCGTTATCAGTGCAACTCACGTAGCTTTTGGTTCTACTAGAGTTATGGCAACAACAGCTTTGAGCGGACAAGCAGTAGGATACGGAGCTGCACAATGTATCAAAAACAAAATCCTTCCAGCAGCATTATTAGAGCAAAATCAAATAAAACAACTGCAACAAACTTTGAGTTTGAATGGTCAAAGTATTCCTGGAATTGCTATTGATAAAAATGAAAATTTAGCCAGTAGTTCAAAAATAACTGCTTCATCTAATTTTATATTAGACAGTTTAAAAGCCAACGGTAAATGGTTTAAATTAGAAATAGGTGTAGCGCAATTACTTCCATTAGAAGCAAATACAAAATACGAATACACTTTTTCATTCTCTGCCGAAAAAGAAACTACAGTTCAAGTAGATTTAAGAACTTCTACAAGAGTAGGAAGTTATACACCAGATGCTATTTTAGAGAGTAAAACGCTGGAATTGAATGCAGGCGAACAAGAAATCAGTTTTTCTTTTGATTCAGTTTTAACTGAAAAGCAATATGCTTTTATCACTTTCCTACCCAACGAGTTGGTTTCCATTCGTCAAAGCGAACAAAGAACTACCGGTTTAGTTTCGGTGTTTAATGCGGTGAATAAAGCAGTAAATAACCTAGGTAAACAAACACCACCAGACAATATGGGTCTTGATTCTTTTGAATTTTGGATTCCACAACGACGACCAAATGGTGAAAATTTTGCTTTAACTGTGAGTCCAGCGATAGAATTGTATTCTGAAGAAAATATTACTAATGGTTTCGTTAGACCGTATTTGGGTACCAATGCTTGGGCAGCCAATTTGGACGACTCCAATCCAAAAATTACCTTTGAATGGGACAGCGAAAAAGAAATCAACAGCATCAAATTATTTTTCGACACCGATTATGACCACGCTATGGAATCGTCACTAATGGGACATCCTGAAAGTGTAATGCCTTTTTGTGCTAGAAGCTATAAAATCTCAGATCAAAATGGAATTGTAGTCTATGAAACTTCAGCAAATCACCAAACGATAAACACCATTGTTTTACCTGAAAGTATAAAAACAAATAGGTTAACTTTTGAGTTTGAGCCTGCAGCTAATGATATTCCAGTGTCGGTGTTTGAAGTATTTATAGCATAAAGAAGAAAAATTAGTTGGGATTCTATAAAAAACAACACCTACCAGGTTGAAAAAAACCTGTTAGGATGAGCCCAAGTTCCTAACAGGTTTTTTTTAACCTGTTAGGTATCTTAAATTTCAACCTAATACCATTATAGGAACGTTAAAAAACAATAGATAGTAACACATGAATTCAAAAAAAATCATAATCGCAATTTGCTGTTTTTTCAGCTTTACTTTGTTCGCTCAAGAATCCAAAGTCATTTCCTTAAACGGAGATTGGTCCTTCAAAATTGACCCAGAATATCAAGGAGAATCTTTAGGTTTTGAAAAGCAAAACTTAGACGCTACACATTGGGACAAAATGGAAGTGCCAGGCAATTGGAATTTGCACAATCTGTATTCCGAATATTCAGGCGATGCTTGGTACACCCGCACTTTTAAAGTGGATGAAAATCAAAAAGACAAATTATTTCGTTTGGTTTTTGAATCTGTTTTTAATGATTGCAAGGTTTGGGTCAACGGAAAATTTATTGGCGAAAACCATTTGGGCTTTATGCCTTTTCAATTTGATATTTCTAAAATTGTAGATTACAAAAAAGAAAATAGGATTACGGTTTTGGTCAATAATATGTTCAAAAAAGGAGCAATGTGGAGTTGGGGAGGCATTAGACGTCCTGTCCAAATCGAAATTACAACTCCTACACGAATCGATTATCAGCACATAACAGCTATTCCTGATTTGAAAAAAGGAACAGCCAATGTCGAAATTAAAATTGCTGCTACCAATACAACTGCTATCGAAAAAGCAATTTCGTGCACTGTTTTTATCAAGAGAAACGGAAAAGTTATTGCTCAAAAGACCGAGAAAGCAATCCTTCCCGCCAATAGTTCAGAATTCACAACGTCCACTAGTTTCGCTTTACCCAAATCAAATGTTACGTTGTGGCATTATGATTTTCCTGTGCTTTATGAATCTACGATAGTATTAAATGAGGGAAATCAAACCATCTCAAATAAATTTGGAATTCGAAAAATTGAAGTGGTTGGCAACCAAGTTTTATTAAATGGCGAAAGTATTCGAGCAGTAGGTTTCAATGTTTTGGCCGAAGACAGAATTACTGGAACGACCCTTCCTTTCGAAAAAATCAAAGCCGATGTGGATATGATGAAAAGTTGCGGTGTTGTGATGACTCGTTTGGCTCACGTAACGCTGCCTGAAGAATATTTAGATTATTTAGACGAAAAAGGAATCTTAATTTTTTCTGAGGTAGGGTTGTGGGGCAAAGACCGTTGGGTCGATCCTGAGCATCCAATGCCAAAAGAATGGTTACAGCGTATTATTAAAAAAGAATACAATCACCCGTCAATTATTGGTTTGAGTGTTGGAAATGAAATTGGTAGTCCTAAAAATAATCCAAAAGCACACGAATATATTAAAGGAGCAATCGAAATGTCTAAAAAATTAGACCCTAATCGATTGGCGGTTTATGCATCCAATACAGCACAAAGTCAAGCCGATGATGCAGGTGCTTATGGTGATCTTTTACTACTCAATTTATATGGCGGTTTTTCAGGTGTGGACAAAGCTTGGAATTTTCATAAAAAACCCATTTTTGTATCGGAATTTGGACAGCAATTAAATTCTGATGATCCTAATTTAGGCGTTGTCAACATCAAAAAAATGATGGATGATATGCGCAACAAAGAATATGTTATGGGATTATCGCTTTGGACATTAAACGATTACAGAAGCAAATACAATGCTGAGCCACCAACGGCTGCGACTTGGACAACCCCCCCGTCGCAAAATAGAACTTGGGGAGTTGTAACCACTATGGGCAAACCCAAACGTTCCTTTGTAACCACTCAAAAAGAATATGCACCTGTAAAAGGAATTGCCTTATCAGACATCAACAAAGAAACAGGAACAGCTAAATTCACTATTATTCCTAGAGCCAAATTAGATATTCCTGCCAATGTATTGAGAGGTTTCAAAGTGCAATGGAGCGTTTTAGATTCCAATTTTAAAGCAACAAAATCGGGAGAAAAAGTATTTAAAACCATTTATCCGGGCGATGCTGCAATTTCTTTTGAAATTAAAAATAATCTTTCGAATTCAAAAGGAATTAAAATTGAATTTGTTGATCCCCAAGGCTATGTAGTTTTAGACGAAACGTACCCATTTGAAGTGCCCAATCAACCTAAAATCAAACATACTAATGTGGCTATTGACGGTGTTCGATTTATTTTTGACAAAGTGGCTGGTGCCGATGAATATGCGGTACAATACCACTTGAAAGATTCTGTTTACACTTCGAAAAAAACCATAAATGATTTTGTAGAAATAGAAGATAAGAAAGTAAAACAAGATGTTAATTGGACTTATAAATTAATAGCCTACAACAAAGCGGGTGCAAGTATTGCATCTGATGCAGTTACTGTTGCTAGAAACGAATTGGATTTACCGCCTGTAATTTGGGATGCTGTCCGAAACAAAACAAATATTTTTATTGGTTTTGAGGTTTTGCCAAAAGACGATATGTATGAAATAGAATATGGCTTTAAACCTTTAGAATACAATAAAAAATTAGCTTTCAAGAATCAAGGTGTCGTTAGACTTTCCAATATCCCACTTGAAACTCCTGTATATTTTAGAATGAGAATCCGAAAACAAACTGGTTTTACAAGCGAATGGACACACGAGATAAAAGTAGAATAAAAAAAGCTTATTTTTACTTTCCTTACTATCTAAAACAAGGTTTAAAATAATTTAAAAATGAAAAAAATCAGATTACATTTATTAATTGCTATATTTAATTTGGTAGCATTTCAATCTGTTTATGCAGAAATAAAACTGCCTGCAATTGTTTCTTCCAATATGGTTTTGCAACGAAATACCAGTGTCAAAATTTGGGGTTGGGCTGTTGCCAATGAAAAAATTACCATTAAAACCTCTTGGATAAAAAAATCAATCAACATTCAAGCGGATGCAGAAGGAAATTGGTCGGTTGATGTTCAAACTACCAATAGTAAAGAAGGGCAAACTATCATTTTAAAAAGTAATACCTCGAATATTACACTAAATAATATTTTATTTGGAGAAGTTTGGCTGTGCTCGGGTCAGTCTAATATGGAAATGCCAATGAAAGGGTATGCCGGCCAACCTATTTTTGGATCGGCAGAAGCAGTGGCAAAATCGAATAATCCAAATTTAAGATTATTTTCTGTAACGAGAACAAATGGTTCTAAAACGCCTTTAAAAGATGTTGAAAAGTATTCGGGTTGGCAACAAGCAACCCCTGAAAGTGTTTTGAAATTTAGTGCGGTTGGGTTTTTCTACGGACAGCAATTACAAGAAATTTTAGATGTTCCAGTAGGTTTAATTCTGAGTGCGTGGGGTGGCAGTAGCGTTCAAGCTTGGATGAGTACTGAGGCTTTGAGTCCGTACCAAAAAGTAGATCTTACCAACAGGGATATCAATGTAAAACCTAATGCAATACCTACTGCGTTGTACAATTCGATGATGCATCCATTGATACCTTATACCATAAAAGGGGCGATATGGTATCAAGGTGAATCTAATGTAGAAGAAGCAGAGAAGTATAAAAAACTTTTTCCAGCGATGATCGAAAATTGGCGAAAAAGATGGGCTATTGGTAATTTTCCGTTTTATTATGTGCAAATTGCTCCTTACATCTATTCTGGAAATGAAACTGTACAAAACAGTAAAAATTCAGCTTTTATTCGTGAAGTACAATTGCAATGTTTGGATTTAATTCCGAACTCGGGTATTGCGATAACAATGGATATTGGTGCCGAAAACCCTATTCATCCGCCAAAAAAGAAAGAAGTTGCCGACCGTTTGTTATATAATGCTCTTAATCAAACATACAGTTTTACAACAATAAATTATGAAGGTCCAAGATTTGAATCTATGGAAGTAAAAGATGCCGGGCTTTTGATAAAATTCAAAAACGAAGACAATGGTATTTATAGCTACAATGGTTTAGAAGGTTTTGAAATAGCGGGAAATGACAAGATTTTTTATCCTGCCAATGCAAAAATTGTGGATCGAAAAAAAGTATTGGTATCCAGTGACAAAGTTCCTAGTCCTGTTGCAGTCAGATACGATTGGAACAATTGGGTAAAAGGAACATTGTTAAACACCAATTTATTGCCAGCATCTTCTTTTAGAACAGACGATTGGTCTGATGCTACAAAAGCCAAAAAAGAATAATAACTGAAAATAAATTAGCCGATTTATAATGGCTGAAAACCTAAAAAACTATTATTAAATACAAAAAAACAAATTATGAAAATTAAAGGGATGCGTTGGTGGATTATCGTATTGTTATTTCTGGCTGCCGTTTTGAATTATATCGATAGGCAAACTTTATCGGCTTTAGCGCCAACGATACAAGTGGACTTGGGTATGGATGATCAAGAATACGCCAATGTAATTAATATATTTTTAATAGCATACACCATAGCTTACCTGATTTCGGGTAGAGTTGCCGATAAAGTTGGTACACGTGCTAGTTTATTTTTCTTTGTCGCTTGGTGGTCCGTATTCAATATGCTTACTGCTGCTTCGCGCGGTGTCACTTCCTTAAGTTTTTATAGATTTGGATTAGGATTAGGTGAAGCGGGTATTTGGCCTGCCGCTTCAAAAGCAGTTTCAGAATGGTTTCCAGCCAAAGAGAGAGCTTTGGCAATTGGTTTATATACTATGGGAGCCACTATCGGGGCAACTATTGCGCCATACATTGTAATTCCGTTGGCTACTTATGATTATACCGAAACCGTTCCAGAAATTGCAAATTGGTTGGGTAACGGCACAGGTTGGCGAGTTGCCTTTATTCTTACTGGTTTAGCGGGTTTAGTATGGCTTATTCCTTGGTTGATGATTTACAGACGCCCAGAAAAAAGCAAACTCATTACCACCGATGAATTAGTGATGTTGCAAACTGCTTCATCTGCTGAAAATCCTGACAGTACAGTAAATGTAGATCCTTGGTCTTGGAAACAAGTACTTTCTTTTAGAGGAACATGGTTATTATTAGTAGCTCGTTTGATTACAGATCCTGTTTGGTATTTCTACCAATTTTGGTTTCCTAAATACTTAAGTTCCGATAGAGGTCTTTCACAAGAAGATTTGAAAATTACTTGGGTAATTTATGCAGCAGCTGGAGTTGGTAGCTTATTAGGCGGAATTATTTCTGGAAAAATTGTAAAAAGAGGAGTTTTGCCGGTGGCGAGTAGAATGTGGGTAATGTTATTTTGTGCTTTATTGATGCCTTTGTCTCCTTTTATAGCATCGGCAACAGGTTTGAATGCTTCATTAACATTAACAGTTTTCACCGTAATTGCAGCATTGGCTTGGTTGATAAATATTAGTTCATTAATAGTTGATATTGTGCCAAAACACTCGTTAGGTACCGTTTTTAGTGTAGTCGCCGCAGGTAGCACACTAGGTGGAATTGTAATGAATATGATTGTTGCTTCGATGGTTACAGGCCCTTCCAATAAACCAGCTGGGTTTTTAGATGCGGCATTTCACGTCATTTTAGATCCAATATTAAATGCTGTTCAAGGACAAGGCTATGGAATGTGGTTTATAATTATGGCTTTCTTACATCCAATAGCTTGGTTATTATTGAAATTTGGTGGGATTTATCGGTATTCAAAAGCGGAATCAAAGTAATATTTTATACTTTGAACATTTAACATTTTCAAAATGAATTATAAAAAACCTTCAAGGAAACTTGAAGGTTTTTTTATTATTTGTTTTGGATGGCTCCAATACTTGGTAGTCCTTTAATTTCATTTTCCATAATATCTTTTTCCATTTTTAAACCAAATAATAATTTCACATTAATTTCTGGTAAAGTGGGTATTTCGATTCCTTTATTTTGGATCAAAGCTAGATTTTTTGGAATATAATCTTCTATTTTTAATCCACCTTCTTTGCGATATAATGGATTCCCTATTATAGGTTTTGAATCCGCTATTTTTAGATTCTTGGGCCAAGTATTCTCATTTAAAAATAGATTATTTTGAAAAATAACATTTTCTACTACGAACCCTTTTTGGGCATCTTTTTTATTTTGATCTCCCAAAACAGTTTTCGAAAGTCCTTTGATGCAAAAAATATTGTTAGCAATCACAATTCCATTGCTGGTGTTATCAATAGCAAACTTGGCTTCTATTGAGGCATCGGAATAAATGGTATTGTTATAAAAATAGGAGTTTACCGGTCCTTTTGGTTCCTTTTGTCCTTGATAACCACTTAGCCAAAACACTTTGCCTTCTTGAAATGCTCCGTCAATCCCTTTGATACGGTGACCGTCATTGATACTGATATTGTAACGGTACATACAATTGTAATTATTCCCTAGTATTTCGCAGAATCCTCCCGCGTTGTATGCACTGATATTGTATTGCAGAACGATATTATCGCAATTAAAATCGATATGTGCTCCGGCAGAATCACCAGGTCCGTTAGCATAAAGAAATTCATTTTTTTCTATTAAAACATTCGAGGAACCCCATGTCCATAAACCACTTCCGCGACCCCATTTTCTGGAATCATCATTGCATCCTGAATGGGATACGGTATTTTTAGCTACATAAATAGCTTCTACCTCTGACATTTGTATTCCTGGTCCGCCAGTGTTTTCTATTTTATTATTTAAAAGCTGTACTTTTTTGATGTTTTTATTATTTCCAGTCAATTTTATTCCGGTATGGCAAACACTATTGACATTGCAATTTTCGATAGTAATATTTTCCATTAAATTTTCCGCGTTGCCATTGATTAAGCGTATTCCCCAACCATATTTCTGAGTTCCGTTGGCTGTTCTTACTTCGTCTTTTCCTCTTTTGAAACCAGAATTTTCGTAAAAAACGTCTTTAATTACGATATTTTGAATTAGGAGGTGTTCAGTTTTTTTCGATTTTTTTGAGGTGATTAATAAGCCGCATCGCATTTTAAGGTTTTTATCTTCTTGAGTATATCCATTTCCCGTGAGGGTAATATTAGATAGTGTAATGAAGCTACAATCTTCTATCAAAACACCATTGGCTTGACCTTTAAAATCGATTATGGCGGGCTTTTTTGAATCTTTACCTTCCCATTCAACTGCAGTTATGATTATAGGTTTGTTTAGTATTCCTTTTTGATTAATCAAGTTTAGGCTTTCATTGTACACAATACCTGAAGCCAAAACTATTCGATCACCTGGCAACAATTTTATTTTTGTGGCTCGTTCTAATGATTTAAAAGCACTTTTTTTAGATTCACCTGAATTCAAATCATTGCCATATTTAGGGTGAATATAATAGTCTTTTGCTATTATTTTTTGATTCAACAGCGTTAAAAGAATAAAAATTATAAACTTGATTTGATAGTTCGCTTTTAGGTTCAAAATAGATGTTTTTTAATTGTTCAAAATAAATCGAGTGGTATTTTATTTAAAAAATACCACTCGAATTTAAATTCATTTCTGGATGAAAAGAGCTTTATGTGTTTGCTTAATGCAAAAGTTTAAATTCTACCAACCTGTGTTTTGTATCAGATTTTTATTTCTAAAAATTTCTGTAAACGGTATTGGATATAAATACATATTCTCTTCAAATGGTCTTACTTCCAATAATTTTACCTCGTAATTAATACTTAAATTGGCATTTCGTGTTAAATTCATCGCATATATATTTTTGGTTTCATCCCCAATTTTCCAACGACGAATGTCCCAAAAACGATGGTCTTCAAAGGCTAATTCTATACGTCGTTCATTTCTGAGTTTAGTGCGGAAATCGTCTTTGTTTAAAGGTACTAAAATTCTAGGGGTAGCATTGCTATCTGAGCCTGGAAATCTTGGCATTCCAGCTCTTACTCTTACAGAATTTACTGCCTGACGAGCTGTTAAGCCACCACCAGGAGGAGGAGCATCAGGGCCATAAGCCTCATTCATTGCTTCGGCATAATTTAATAATATTTCACCATAGCGGAACACAGTCCAATTGCGCTCACGTGTGGTAACTGTTCCTAGATTTGAGTCAAGATTGATAGATTCAATTACATATTTTTTCAAATAATAACCTGTCTTTGTGGCATTAGCTATTGGTAAACCATTTTTTCCTCCATAAAACGATTCAACTTGTATTCCTTTCCAAATAAGCCCATTGAGTATTACTGTTTGCGCCAGTCTTGAATCTCTACCACTATAAGGAAGCAAAGGATTATAGCGCGATGCAGATTCGGTTATTGGCAAGCCAGAAGTTCTCATTTCATAAGTATCTACTAAATTTTGTGTTGGGCAAGTTCCAGTGTTTCCTCCTTGATAACCAATGGGAAAGTTTCTGGTTTCGAATCCGTTGGAAGAACCGTCACGTCTCTCAAAAATTAATTCGGATCCTGGCGAAAGAGAAAGGTTGTTCACCACATTAGAATAAGATGCTGTTAATCCATAAATTTTTAAATCAATTACTTCCTTTGCAGCGGCGGCAGCTTTTTGCCATAATACCACATCGTCACTCGGATTGTGTAATTTGCTGGCAGCATATAAAAGAATACGGGATTTGAGTGCTAATGCAGCTCCTCTAGTTG
The DNA here is from genome assembly GCA_043770265.1 of Flavobacterium sp. GTDB lineage: Bacteria > Bacteroidota > Bacteroidia > Flavobacteriales > Flavobacteriaceae > Flavobacterium. The sequence continues at coordinate 17,127 of JAYVIK010000123.1, forward strand.
CTCTTCCGGTTTCATTTACACCAGCAAAAGCGGTATAATCAAGAGGCAAGATCGCAGCTACTTCGTCACATTCTTTCACGATAAAATCTACTACTTCCTGAAAAGTAGCTTGTTTCACATTGGCAGCCTCATCGGGAGTTAAAACAGTTGTGATAAGAGGTACATTTTTGTATCTTTTTACCAATTCAAAATAAAAATAGGCTCTCAAAAACCGAACTTCAAATGGATAGTTATTGTATTGTTGTATTAAAATTTTGTAGGTATTGGTATATTGTAGATCCTCAAATTTTTGTCCTTCGGATTCTTTCAAGTAAACATTGGCAGCACGAATTCCGCTATACATAGTTCCCCAAACATTGTCTAATTGTTGAATCGCACTCCAACTTCCGTCATTAAATTTTTGAATGCTAGATATATCATTCACATGCTCTGCATCATCTGAAGCCGCAGAACGTATGGCGCCATCGACACTATTGAAATCAGTAGGTAAGAAATTATAGATTGCAGAAACGAAACTTTTGGAACGTGCAATATCATTAAAAATATCTTCTTTTGTGTTTCCTGTTTCCTCATCATAGTTTAAATCTTGACAATTAGTGAGGGTAAAGAACACTAAAAGGGCTAAGATACTGTAGGTGTATTGTTGTAATTTCATAAGATTAATTTTTTAAAATTCAATATTAAAGCCTAAATGATAAGAGGATAATGTAGGATAACTAATTCCTATCGACTCTGGATCCACAATGTTAATGTTGTCAATGGAAAACAAATTCATACCTCTCGCATATAATTTTAGCTTATTAATTTTTAATTTTTTTGCAAACTGCTCCGATGTAGTATAATAAATTTCGCATTGTCTTAATTTAAGATAGTTTCCTGATTGAAGCCAAATGTCATTTCCTCTGTAATTATTATCATTAGTCAAGTTGGTCAATCGTGGTAGAGTTGCGGTATCTGCTGTGGCTGGAGTCCAAGCACCAGCAGAAAATTCACTGATATTTGTATTGTTAACCAAAGGCCAAAATACACTTTTAGTAGTTAGATATAAAGTTTGGTTTGCAACCCCTTGAAATAACATGTCTAATCCGAATCCTTCCATCTCAAATCCAAAATTTATGGAATAATAAAGTTCAGGATTTAATCCGCTATTACCAATAGCTGAAGTATCTAAAGCATCGACAATGCCATCATTATTTTTATCGTTATACTTAACATCGCCTGGTCTTACAGGAGAAAAAACTTGCTTTGGACTATTGTCAATATCAGCTTGGTTTTGAAAAAACCCAAGACTTTCAAGACCAAATTGTTGCCCTATTGGTTTTCCTATTGATGAAAGATAAGCATAAGGAACTACACCTTCGTTGTTATTGACAATTTTATTTTTGGCATAAGTAAAATTACCTCCAATAAAGAAATTCAATTTATCGACATTGTTTTTAAACATAAAAGAACCTTCGATACCCCTATTTTGTACTTCGCCACTATTATCAAAAGGTGCGGTAATTCCAAGTAAAGAGGGAACAGCACCAGTTGTAGCGACTACTATTCCAGTTCTTCTGTCATTGAAAGCATCAATATTTAGGGTTAATTTATTGAATAATTCAATATTAGCTCCCAAGTTTATTTTTTCAGAAGATTCATAAGTAAGCCCTGTTGCGGCTAATCTTCCTTCTCTAATTCCTGTATTACTTGTATTTCCTGTGCCAAAAGAATAACTTCCGCTGTTATTAAAAAACTGTGTGTCAATATTGTTGGCAAGAACTAAGTCATTACCACTTTTTCCCCACGATCCTCTCAGTTTAAAATAATTTAGTAATTTACTACTTTTTAGAAAATTTTCTCTACTTACAACCCATCCAGCGGATACTGCTGGAAAAAATCCAAAACGCGTTTCTTTGGGAAGTAAATTTGTGCCACTATAAGATAGAACTCCATCTATAAAATAACGGTTTCCGTATCCGTAGCTTGCTGAGGTTACCAAATTATTTCTAAGAAAGGTATTGTATTGACCATCCAATACTCTTTTGTCTTCTTGATATAATGCGCTAGCAGTTATTTTGTTTTGATTCCATTTTCCTTCATAGTTAATTTTACCATAACCTGTTGCATGTCTTATTTGATCTCCAAAGCTTTGAGAATTTACTAAATCATTATCAGCTCCTAGAGGTGTTCGATTTACGGTTGTAATTGCATTTGTAATTGGATCTCTTGTAAAACTTACACCTCCGTATAAATAGGTTTTCGAATTATTTTCAAAAAAAGAGGCATAATTGTCGTAGGCTACGGCAAGCTCCGCCGACAACCCTTTTACCCAGCCACTTAAGTCTTGTACAAGTTTACCATTAGCATATAATGCTCTATCATTAGGTTTACTATTGCCCGTTGAGGCGGCACCCGCAACCGGGTTGGTAGAGTAAAAAGGAGAGCCTCCCCAAACACCAGATTCATATTGAACTGGAAATAATGCTGAGGGTATGGTGTAAATAGCATTCACAATGTTTGATGTTCTTCTGTTAGGTTCATTTGTTCCTCCGATGTACCCCGATGCATCCACAATAAATTTAGTTGTGTTGGTTAATTCTATATCTAAATTAGCTCTAAAATTCAACCTGTCATATTTCATTCTATTGTCATAGCGTTTGTCTAAATTAAAGTTTTCTATAAGTCCTCTATCATTTTGATAATTTAGAGAACAAAAGTAGGCATTGCTTTTTCCTCCGCCCCAAAAGCTAGTGTTGATATTATTAGTAACTCCAAAATCTTTAAAAGTTTCATCCCACCAATCAACGTTTGGATGGGAATAGGGATTTACACCACTTTTATAATCCATCAAATCTTGATTAGAGTACACTGGTGCAGTTCCGTCTAAAGCGCCGGCTTGGTTTACTGCTGTTGCATAGCCATAGGAATCTAAAAATTTTGGTTTACGAAATGGGGTGTTAAAGCCTTTGTCATAAGAAACACCTATGTTGAATGAGTCTTTTTGACCTCTTTTTGTTGTTACAAGGATTACACCATTTGCACCTCTAAGTCCATATTTAGAAACATCGGTTCCGTCTTTTAGGACAGAAACACTTTCAATATCTAGTAGCGCTAATGATGCCAAATCTCTTTCAAATCCATCTACCAAAACTAATATTCGGTTGCTATTTAACGATGCAATTCCACGTATTAACATGGTTGGATTCCTGCTCCAAGGCTCACCACCATTTTGCAAAACCATTAGACCTTTGAGTTTTCCGTATAAGCCTTCAGCAGGATTTAATAATGAACTTTGTTGTAATCTATCGGAATAAACCAAATCTACGGCAGTACTAATTTCATCGACAGATTTAGTGGTGCCAAAACCAGTATTTACTTTTTTATCCGATTTTTTTAATTCGACACTTACCGTGTTTGAATGTATAGAAATTATTTTTTCTATTTCATTAAAATTTAATTTTACAAGTCCTGTTGGTTGCATATCTAAAGTAATATTTCCCTCGGAATCTGTAATTCCTGCTATTGCAGCATTCGCGACTGATCCTACTAATACACCTGCCAAAGGTTTTTTGAATTCATCAAGCACGGTAACTTTTACATTTCCATTTTGAGCATTACTTAGGTTCGTGGACAACAATAGCATCAAAAAGAATAGAGTTGCAGAAGAAGCTAATAATTTCAAACCGCTTAATCTTAAATAACTAAATGCCTTGGAGTAGGGTAGGGTACTCTTCGTGGCGGAATTGTTTATTGGGTTGGTTAATTTTTTTTTCATTTGATTTTGTTTGTTAAATTCAGAACTGTCAATTACCATCCTGGGTTTTGTGTTAATCCGTATCCTTTATTCACTTCAGTTGCTGGAAACGCACTAAGATACCATTTTGGAGAAAAACTTTCATTCCATCCTCGAAGAGGCAATTCGACTGTTTTGTATGTGAATGATGTGTTTGAAGCATCTGTAGGTGTTGCAATTTTACCATGTAGTCTATTTTTAAAGGCACTTTCAATTTTATGTCTGATGATATCATACCAACGAACTTCTTCGAAACCAAATTCACAGGCTCTTTCTGTTAAAATAGCTTTTCTAAAAGCCTCTTTAAGGGTCTCGCTACCTTCAAGCTTAAGAACAAGGTCATCAAGACCTACTCTATTTCTCACTTTATTTACAGCTTCATAAGCTTCAATAGTTGGACCTCCATTTGCTTCGTTTAAAGCTTCAGCATAGGTTAAATAAATTTCTGCTAACCGTAAATAAGGCCAATGCACGGGTAAATTTCTTGTATTTGCGTCATACGTTTGGTCTGTATCTAGTAAAAATTTTCTTATTTTAAAACCTGTTCTTTCTGAAACAGTTCCTGCTGTATTCTCGATAGCTTTTGAACCTACAAACAATTCTGCAGTTACGCCTTGATAACTATCGCCGTTTACTAAGACGGTTTCATACAACCGAGGATCTCTATTCAAATAGGGAGAATTCTCATTATATCCAGAGCCTGGGTCAGTTATTTTAAGACCATTTGCCATCGGAAACATATCTACATATTCTTTGGTTGGATGGGCAATACCGTAACCTCCTGCAGCTGCATTAAAGATGTATGCTCCATTCCAATAATCTAAACCATTGTATCTAACTCTAGTACTAATAAGAACTTCGAAATTGTTTCTTTTGTAATACGCATCTTGAAAATCTTTTCTAAAATTACCATTGTTAACCAATTTATATCCATTGGCTTCTGCTCCATCTAGCATTTCTTTGGCAGCTTTAGCCGCTCTATCCCATAATTGTACATCATACTTACCGTGCCAAGTGTAAAACTTGCTCGATGCTTCTCCGTCAAGATATGCTGTAGCACTGTTAAATAGTGGACTAGCTCCAAACAATAAAATTCTTGCTTTTAAACCTAATGCACTGGCTTTGGTAAAGCGACCATCATCATTTTTATTTTCAATTGTCCAGGGAAGATCTTTCGCGGCATCGTCAATAAGAGCAACTATTTTATTCAAGGTTTCTAGAGAGGTTGATCTCGGTATATTTGGAGTTTCAGTAGCAGCAAAAGTTTTTTCTACCCATGGTAAACCACCATAATGGCGATACATATCGCAATAGTGTAAAGCAATAATCATTTTTGCTTCTGCTTTCATTTGTTTTATAGCTGCAGCTGTTGGGGCATTGGGAATACGGTCTGCATTTTCAATAATGGTATAACAAGCTCTAATCGCTGACCAATTTCCTCTTCCACTGAAACTGTATTTTGTATCAAATGGTCTAACTGATTCAAGTGTTGCATTATAAGCAGGATTAAGATTGTAATAGGTTTTATTTACAGTCCCCCAAGTTAAAGAGTAGGTGTGGTTAAGATCTGTTAATGACTCTAAAATATCAATAGCCATTTTAAAACCTTTATTTGTTTGTGCTGTTGGAAGCCCATAAGGAAGAGATGAATAAGCTGAAGTTAGATACCGATTGGCATACAAATAAGAACTAAAGATAGTGTCTTTTGTTACATCGGCTCCACTATCATCTTTTTCTAAAAATTCATTTCCAAATTCTAGTTTTTCACAGCTAAAGAGTAAAAGAACAACTATTGTAATAGTCGATAATATTATTTTTGCTTTCATGTTTTTTATTTTATAATGTTATTATCTATTTATAAGAAATTTAGTTTAACTCCTAAATTGTACAATTTAAGAAGCGGATATTGTGGTCTAACAGTTCTTGCTTCAGGATCAATAATTTTTAATTTAGAAATTGTAATTAAATTGTTCGCGTTAAAAAACAATCTAAAAGTAGAAATTCCCATTTTTTTGAAAAAGATTCCTTTAAAATTATAGCCTGTTTCTAATGTTTTCAAACGAATATATGAGGCGTCCCGAATCCAGAAATCAGAAGCAAGTGAGTTATTACTATTTCCATTAAATGATAATCTAGGGAGTGTAGCAGTGTTGGCAGTTTCAGGAGTCCATGTATTATCAGCAAATATTTGTAATAAGCCTCGCGTACTATTTTCAAAAGGAGTATTTAAAGTGTTTTCAAGTAGCCTTGAAGTGTTCGTTGCTCCTGCCCATGCCATATTAAAATCGAAGTTCTTAACATTAACATTTAAATTGATCCCAAAATTGTACTGAGGATAGTCAGGAAAACCAATTGCAGTTTGATCATCTATATTAATGACTCCATCATTATTCAAATCTTTATAAATTAAATCTCCAGGCTTTAGATTTACTAAAAAGGTTGGTACATCTTCGATTGTTCCATTGGCTTTATTCAAGTTTACAAAATCTAAATCAGCTTGAGTAAAAAATCGATCATATTTATATCCAAAGGGTTGCCCAACTGATCGTCCTGTTCTAAATTGATAGGGTTGATTTCGCGGCGCTTCCTCTTGGAATATAATTTTATTTTTGGTATAACTCATATTTACGTTTAATGTAAAACCAAAATCTTTATTCTTTTGTTCTTTCCAATTAAGTTCAACTTCATACCCTTTGTTTTCGACAATCCCTACATTCACCGCTGGGGCGATGGTATTAGTTCCGAATATATCTGGTAGAAGTCCACGCTCAATTACTAGAATATCTTTTCTATTTTCTTTAAAAACATCTACAACAATTCCGAACTTATCTTCAAATAGTTTTAATTCCATACCAAGATTTTGTTTGGTCGCTTTTTCCCAAGTTACGTTAGGATTCCCCAATTTATTCTCTACAGCACCAACTTGATTTCCTGAAACATCAGTACCAAAATTATAACCTGCACCTGTATTTGATTGATCAAAACTATCTGGTAGATAAAGAAACCGATTACCACCAATTCTATCATTTCCTACAATTCCATAAGAGTATCTGAATTTTAAAAAGCTCACCACTGGCAGTGCTTTCATGAAATTTTCTTTACTAACCACCCAACCAGCAGAAACAGCAGGAAAAAAACCAAATCGTTGTGATTTTTCAAAATTCTCAGAGCCATTGTATCCAACGTTTAAATCAGCTGAATATTTATTGTCATAATCATATGTGATACGACCCGCTATACCCACCAAACCTCTAGGTATTTCTTGAAATGATGTAGCAACTCCATTTGCATCTTTTGGAAAATATTCTTTTTGTTGATTGTATAATAGCAAACCGCCTAGGTTGTGTGAGCCAAATTTCCGACTGTAATTTAATCGACTTTCTGCATACCAGTTTCTGCCTTGACCTTGAGATTCCGCATAACTATAATCGGCGTCGGACCCAGAAGGTTGGAAGATTAAAAGATCTCCATTTTCACCGGGAAGCAAGGGTCTGCCTGGCACATCCTTCAAAAATATAGGATTGTATCTTTTTATTGAATTGAGTGCTCTTGTTTTAGTATGGGAATAAAAGGTGTTATTAGAAAATTTAACTCCAAAATTCAATCCTTTAACAAAACTTAACTGTTGTGTTACATCTAAATCGAAATTGAGCCTGTTTTCGAGAATATTATCATAACCAAATCCATAAAAAGGGTCTAATCCATGATTCTTTTGTCCATCAACATAAGTTGCATCATTAACTATATATTTTCCATCCACGATTCCTGGACTACCAAATGGTGCTGCCCAATAAATACTTCTAAACAATAAATCTATACTCGAATCAGATTTTGTTCTGGGCTGATTTCTCACACCTACCTGTCCACCTATGGTTAAACCTATTTTTGTTGTTTTAGTAGCCTCAATATCAATATTCACCCTGTAGTTGTATCTATTAAATGTAAAATTAAAATCTTTCGTAGCTTCAAAGGTTTTGAATAACCCGTCTTGAGTAAGTACTCCAAGTGAGGCAAAATATTTCACTTTATCGCTTCCTCCTGATATATTTACATTGGCTCTGGATTGTTCTGCAAAAGGTTTTAAAAGATAGTCTAACCAGTCTGTATTTGGGAAAAGAAGGGGGTCAGAATTAGTTCTAAATGCCTCAACAACATGAGGTTTGAATCTTACCAAATCCTTAGAAACTCCGTCATTTATTTCCGATTGATTCCAAACTTTCGCATAAGTATAACTGTCAGCAAAATCGGGTAATTGTGCGGCTTGTTGCAGTCCCTTCGAATAACTTGCTGTAATGTTTGCTTTACCCAATTTCCCACGTTTTGTGGTAACAATTATAACTCCATTCGCACCACGTACTCCATATACCGCAGTGGCTGACGCGTCTTTGAGCAGAGAGAAGGTTTCGATTTCATCTGGATCCAAGCTCGTAAATGGTCGTTCCACACCATCTACTATAACAAGAGGTTGTGATCTATCTTCTGATAAGGATGCAATTCCACGAATAAAAATTCTAGGGTCGTCAGCTCCTGGCCTTCCAGATGCCTGAACAGTAGAAATCCCGGTTATTTGACCTGCTAAGCTATTGGCAATATTAGCACTGGGCGATCGACTTAATTGTTCTGAGGTTATTGTCGATATTGCCCCAGTCTGTGTGATTTTTTTCTGTTTACCGTAAGCCACAACAACTACCGCATCTAAGTCGGTAGAACTTGTAGTCATTTTTAGGTTAATCACACTTCGACCATTAACAGAAACTTGTTTGGTATCAAAACCAATAAAACTGAATTCAAGTATTGCTTTAGCCGAAGCGTTAATTTTATACTTTCCATCCATATCAGTATTAACTCCCTTCTTGGTAGCTTTTTCAGTTATGTTTACCCCAGGAATTGGTATGCCCAAATTGTCAGTTACGGTTCCAGTTATTTGAAATGATTGTGCCCACGTGGAGTTACTCATTCCTAATAAAATCATTAAGTTAAGGAATAAATAAATTTTTGTTTGTTTTATTCTCATTGGTTTAAATTTTCTTGTGGTTAATTGCTTGGTTATTTTTAAATTTTCAAATTTTGTATTTCAAAAATTTGTCTAGATGAATTTTGGTGTTTTGTGTTTTTTTCCGAATATTTATTAAATGAAACTTTGTTAATCATTTAACACAAATTTATAGAGAAATAACGTTTTCGTGTGAGTACAAATAATTCAAATAAGAGGTCAAATAGCTCAATTGCTAAAAAATAATGGTTAATGAGTTATAAACTTATTTTTTAAACATTTAGAAAAATAAAGCTAACTATTTTATTTATAATTGTTTATCAAGTATCAATGCGTTTTTTGATATCGTTACGGGCTTAGGGAGCAATAAAAACAACATCCAGACAACTGAAAAGTGTAATAGCAGATATAGTTGTCATAAAAAGTGAATGACAACTATGGTATTAATTTTATGTAAAGATTACTAAGTATTTTTTGTAGTCATTTTCTCCTTGTATTTAGAAGGCAAACAGTTGTATTGTTTTTCAAATGAAATTTTGAAATATTTATAATCATTAAATCCAACTTCGTAAGCTATCTGACTTAAATTTAAATCGTCAATCAAAATGAGATGGGCCGCTTTTTTGAGTCGTATCGAACGTATAAAAGAAGTTAAGGACAACCCAGTCAAGGACTTTATTTTACGGTATAAAGTGGATTGGCTCATATTCAGCTCATCGACCATGTTGTCTATGCTAAACGAACTGTTTTGTAAGTTGTTTTCAACTAGTATAATGGCTTTATGGATAAAAGCACTTTCAGTATTAGTATCTTTTTCTATCTCTGTTACTGTAGGTTCAAATTGTATTTTATTTAATAAAAGCGCTCGAATCTTTTTTCTATTTTCGAGTAAACTAGCGATTCTAGCTTTGATAATTGTTGGGTTAAACGGTTTAGTAACATAGTCATCGGCACCGGTTTGAAGTCCTTGAATTTCAAAAACGGTCGAGGATCTTGCTGTCAGTAAAATGATAGGAATATGGGAAGTGATAATTTGAGATTTAAGTTCTTTGCACAACGTTATTCCGTCTTTTCCAGGCATCATGACATCGCTTACTATCAGGTCAGGGATTTCTGTCGAGGCAATTTTAAATCCTTCGTCCCCATTATTAGCCATAAGAATGGAGTAGGAATCAGAGAGAATATCTTTCAAATAATCCAGTATTTCCTGATTATCGTCAATGAGTAACAAGGTGTTTTCTTTAGTGTTAATACTTAAATTTTCTATTTGATTTTCATTCCACTTGGTGTCGTAGGCTTTTATATTATCGGTATTAATGAAATTAGTATCGATTTGACCTTCATAGCAATTTAAGTTTAAAGGGAGTTTGATAATAAATTCGGCACCATTATTTATTTGGCTTTTTACTTCAATATTACCGTGGTGAAGCTCGATGATTTTTTTAGAAAATGACAGACCGATTCCGCTTCCAATCATTTCGGTTGATTCCGCCGTTTTGATTTGGTAAAAATGATCAAAAATTTTATCCAAATAATCAGCTTCCATTCCTAGTCCGGTATCTTTAACAGAGATGATACAAAACTCGTCCACCTTGGAAACTTCCAAAGTAATCTTGTCTCCAGCATGACAATATTTAATGGCATTGGACAATAAATTGCACAGCACGATTTCAATTTTATTTCTGTCAAAGGGGAAAAGGATTTCGTCTTGGTTGTGTTTAAACTTGTACTTTATACCTTTAGATTTTGCCATCTCATTAAAATACAGGTGTACTTCTTTTGAAAATCGAACAATATTTCCATTAGATACATTCAATTGTAAGAGGCCATATTCAGCTTTACGAAAATCGAGCAATTGATTGATTAAATTGAGAAGTCGGTTTGCGTTTCGGTCTATGATACCTAGTTTTTTTGCTATTTTTGGACTTACGTCAAGGTTTTCCATTAGCTCGTTCAGTGGGCTAATAATAAGTGTTAGTGGAGTTCTAAATTCATGTGATATGTTAGTAAAGAAATTTAGTTTCAACTCGCTCAATTCAATTTCCTTTTCCTTGTCATTTCTGGCGATTTCTAAATTATTCTTAAGTTTTAATCGATCATTATTGAATTGTAAAATATAATATAAAAATATAAGTAAAATAATAAGGTACAAGAGTATTGCCCAATTGCTTTTCCAAGGCGAATTCAATATTTCAATACTAATACTTTTGGGTGTACTCCAAGTTTGATTGTCTCTCGTTGCCGAAACTTTAAGAATATATTCCCCATTGTTAAGCCCCGCAAAATTGATTTCGTTTTGATTTTGTAAATCGAGCCAATTGTTTTGATATCCTTCTAATTTATAGCGGTATTTAACATTTAATTTCCCTAAAAAATCATTCGTTATGAAAGCAATCGAGAAAAAATTATCGTTATGTGTAAGTTGAATTTTGTCGACATAACTAAAATTTTTATCTATAATTTTGTGCTCATTTTTTTCGATTGGGTATTGAATGATGCTGTTATTGACTCTAAGATTGGTAAAAATAACCTCGGGTACCGAATAATTATTGCTTATTGTATTGGGATTAAAATAGGTAATATTGTCAATGCCTCCAAAATAAAGCATATTATTTTCAAAATTACTAAAGCTTCTGTTGTTAAATGATGTTGTTTTTACACCGTCATTTTCTCCATAGCTTATAAAAAAATGTTTTGGCTCGTTGTACTTTACAATTTCGGTTTTGGTGCTCAACCACACATTCGATTTAGAATCAAAGGTTATAGCACAAATAAAATCACTATTCAAGCCTTCCTCTTTGGTGAGTTTATCTTTGATGCTGAGTTTCTTGTTTTCATAAACCAATTTGACCAATCCACTCGGGGTTCCTAGCCATATATTATCATTTTTTATCGCAATTGCATTTATAATGATACTGGGTAATTTGTCATTGATTAAAAGGGATTGTGCATTAAATTTTCTATTTACACGGTCGTATAAATGCAAGCCGTTATAAGTACCCACCCAGATATTGCCTTTTGAATCTTCTTTTATGCTTGTAATTCGATTGTTTTCAATTTTATCATTGCCTTTTTTCAAATCGGTATAAAATCGGTAGGCCTCTTCATTTTCAATATCCTTGAGTGCAACAACTGCGATTCCGTTGAGCTGTGTTCCAATGAACAGAATATTATTTTTGTCAACATAAAACGAGGTCAATTTAATGATTTTTTTACTGGTAAAAATGATTTTTTTCGAGCTTAAATCATAAATATAAAAATGGTCTTTTGTGCCAATAAACAACTTATTTTGATGTTCGTATAGGCTAATTACTTTAGTTAATCCAATTTCATTTACGGGTTTTAAATCTGTAAAATTTGTTCCTGAGTAGATTCCATTATTAAGTGTTCCAACGAACAAAGTATTTCTACCTTTATATATTGCGCCAAAATTCAGGTCTTCATTTAGTAATTTTGGATCTACGAGTTCACTTGCATTTTTAAATCCTTTGCTTTCAATTAATTTTACAACACCACCATTGGCAGTAGCAACCCATATTTGATTGTGTTTGTCATGATGAACTTTGAGTATTGTATTATAATTTATTTTCAATTTACCCGAATCAGGCGAAACCAACTCTATTTTGGAAAAAGTAGTCAAATCGGTATTACTTCTGTAGAGTCCTTTGCCCCACGTCCCAATCCATAGTCTGTTTTTGGAATCTAATGAAAGAGTTTTGTAAAATTCACTACTTACCCCTGTTTCGATAAAATCTATTTTAAGAGTTTTAAAATCATAAAAGTATAATTTTGTGGAAGTTAAAGAAGTGCCTATCCATAATTTATTTCGTTTTGAATCAAATAATAAATCCGAAAGATTGTCATTGAAATTATAATTCGCAATCAGTTCTCCTTTGTTATTAAATTTACCCAAATTTTTATAGTAACTAATCCAAATATTGGATTGATTATCTTTAACAATACTATTTATTACGGAGGTAATTTTAATGTGCTTTACCAACATGTTTTTGGCAGGATTAATCACAAAAACACCATCTTCCCACGTTCCAATCCATATATTACCTTTGCCGTCCGACGCAATTGCTTTGATGTAAATAGCTCCCTTTTTTCCTTTATCTATGAGGTGATTATAGTTTGTAATGGAGTTATTCCTTACATCTAAAGAAGATATTCCACCGCTTTTAGTTCCAATCCAAATAATATTGTTGTCATCTTTGAATAGAACCTCAATATTTTCATTTTTTAGTTTTTTATAACTTTTCCCCGGTTTTATAAGATCAAAATTATAACCGTTGTATTTGGTTAGCCCATTTTCAGTTCCTATCCATTTCGCATTAAGATCATCACTAATTATCGAGGTCACATAATCATGTGGCAAACCTTGACTAGTGTTAATGTATTCCATAACATAATTGGAATCGTCATTTTGAGCCTGAATTATGCAGAAAAATAGTAAATGAAAAATTAGAATTGTTTTTCGCATTTTATAATTACTTAATAATTAAAATTTTGTTTTTTTAGGGATGGTTTCTTGTTTTTTGAAACAGAAAATTTTACAAATGAATTAATAAATTTTTATTGAATTTTAAAAATACACCCTTGTAAAAGTATGAGAATTTATACTAACTATTGGTAATGTTTGCACAAATGCCCATTCCGACCTTTTATTTGAACGAATTATACCCCTATCGATAAGACGTTAAAGTTTATTTTTGCTTAAACAACATTCCGATAACGTTACCGTAAATTTATAAAAGTAATTCAAATTAAAAAAATAGTAATGAGATGAATTCAAAAAAAACAACCTAAAAAAAAGAATACTATAAAATTTTGGTTTAAGAAAAATTATAATGTAGCTCTGATGTTTGATCCAGCTATGAATAAAAAAAATTCCCTCCCCAAAAAAATACAGTGCTTGAACCGAAATATTTTTAATAAAAACAACTACTTAACCTTGAATTTGATGAAAATGCCAAATTACCTCCTGACTTTCCTGTCCATTTTGATTCTTTTTGTAACTTTTGGATCTGCCAATGCGCAAAATGAAAAATCTCAGAAAAAATCTCCGAATATTATTTTTATTTATGCCGATGATTTAGGCTATGGAGATATTGGAGCTTACGGTGCAACAGAAATTAAAACGCCTAACATGGATAAGTTAGCCAATGGTGGTATTCGTTTTACCAACGGTTATGCAACATCAGCAACTTGTACCCCAAGTCGGTACGGATTACTCACCGGTATTTATCCTTGGAGAGAAAAAGATGCTAAAATATTACCCGGAACAGCCCCTTTGATTATTAAAACCGACCAAATGACTCTCCCTAAAATGTTAAAAGAAAAAGGATACCATACGGGCATTGTTGGAAAATGGCACTTAGGCCTAGGCGAAGGGATTTTAGATTGGAACAAAAAAATCAGTCCAAGTCCAAACGAAGTTGGATTTGATTATTCCTATATTATGGCAGCGACCCAAGATAGAGTTCCTACAGTTTACATTCAAAACGGATTAGTGGTAGGTCTTGACCCAAATGACCCTATTCAAGTGAATTATGATAAAAATTTTGAAGGAGAACCTACTGCTATCAGCAATCCTGAATTAACAAAAATGAAATGGCATCACGGTCACAACAATAGTATTGTAAATGGTATTCCTAGAATAGGATTCATGACCGGCGGAAAATCAGCTGTTTGGAACGATTTAGACATGGCCGATACTTTTCTAGGGGAAGCTAATAATTATGTAAAAAATCACAAAAACGAACCTTTTTTCCTCTATTACGCTTTGCAACAGCCCCATGTTCCGAGATTACCACACCCTCGTTTTGCTGGTAAATCAGGAATGGGACCTAGAGGCGATGTTATTTTAGAGGCCGATTGGACCATTGGAGAATTCATTAAAACACTAGAAAAAGAAGGACTTTTAGAAAACACTTTGATAGTTTTGTCGAGCGACAACGGGCCAGTTTTAAACGATGGTTACTACGATGACGCAGTCGAAAAATTAGGAAAACATAAACCTGCTGGGCCATTAAAAGGAGGAAAGTACAGCTTGTTCGAAGCGGGAACACGAGTTCCTTTTATTGTGAATTGGCAAGGAAAAATAAAACCAGCAGTTTCAAACGCATTGGTTTGCCAGATTGATTTGTTGGAATCCTTAGCCGCTTTAGTGGGGAGCAATGTAAGTACAAACGATAGCGAAAACCTCATTAAAACATTTACAGGGAAAAATGATAAAGGTAGAAAAGATTTAGTTATTGAAGCATCATCAAAAACAGCCTTCCGAAAAGGAGATTGGGCAATGATTCCACCTTACAAAGGTGCTGCATTAAATAAAGAAGTCAATATCGCAGTAGGAAACCATAAAGAATATCAGTTATATAATGTAAAAGAAGATATTGGACAAGAACACAATTTGGCTCTATCCAATCCAAAAAAACTAAAGGAGATGGTTAGTAGTTTTGAAAAAATTCGTGGCAAAGTAAATAATAATGTTACGGAACTAAAATTAGAATAGTTTCATAATTTACATCAATATTTATGTCCCATACAAAAACAGTATTGTTTCTTTTATTCCATTTTGCGATACTCTTTTGTCACGCGCAAAAAAAACCTACAGTCGATAAATCAAAGCCAAATATAATTTATATTCTTGCAGACGATTTGGGATATGGAGATGTAAGCTGTTATGGTCAAGAAAAATTTTCTACGCCCAACATCGATAAATTAGCCAAAGAAGGAATGCTCTTTACCCAGCATTATTCAGGAGCACCAGTTTGTGCACCATCTCGATCTGCTTTGTTGACAGGTTTGCACACAGGACATACCGTTATTAGAGGCAATAAAGGTGTAAAACCGGAAGGTGAATATCCTTTACCCAAATCCACTTTTACAATTGCAAAATTGTTAAAAACAAAAGGATACAGCACTGGGGTTTTTGGAAAATGGGGTTTAGGATATCCTAGCTCAGAGGGAGATCCTTTGCATCAGGGATTTGATACTTTTTACGGATATAATAGTCAAGCTTTGGCTCATCATTATTATCCAAATCATTTGTGGGATAATGAGAATAAAGTGATTTTAACAGAAAATGAAGGAACCAATACTATGCAATATGCTCCGGATTTAATTCATCAAAAAGCGCTTTCG
Source organism: Flavobacterium sp. (assembly GCA_043770265.1). Lineage (GTDB taxonomy): Bacteria > Bacteroidota > Bacteroidia > Flavobacteriales > Flavobacteriaceae > Flavobacterium. The sequence goes on from JAYVIK010000123.1 coordinate 33,044, forward strand.
TTTATAGAAAAACATCAAAAAGAAACGTTCTTCTTGTATTACGCAAGTCCTTTGCCTCACGCTGAATTAGTTGCCCCTAAAGTTTATATGGATAAATTTATTGGGAAATTTAATCCTGAGAAAGAGTATAAGGCTAAGCCGAATAGTGAAGGCTTAAAAAATGGAGAATACGCATCTCAACCCCAAAGTCACGCTGCATTTGTTGCTATGATTACTTTATTGGATGACCAAGTCGGCGAAATCGTTGCAAAGATTAAAGAACTGGGATTAGAAGATGATACCATAATTATTTTCACTTCAGACAATGGCCCTCATAAAGAAGGAGGGGCAGATCCCGATTATTTTAACAGTAATGGATCATTAAAAGGCTATAAAAGAGATTTATACGAAGGAGGAATTCGCGTCCCGATGATTGCCAAATGGAGAGGTAAAATTACCGAAGGAAGCAAAACAGCTCATATTTCAGCATTTTGGGATGTGATGCCTACATTGGCAAAGCTCACCAATGCTAAAATTGAAGATTCGATTGATGGAATTTCGTTTCTTCCGACACTCTTAAATAAAGGGAATCAAAAAAAACACAACTATTTGTATTGGGAATTTCATGAATTGAACGGAAGGCAAGCCCTAAGACAAGGAGATTGGAAATTGGTAAAATACAATGTGAATAAAAACGGCAGTTATCAACTGTACAATCTTAAAAATGACCTTTCCGAAAAGAATGATTTGGCCTCTGAAATGCCCGAAAAAGTTGCCGAATTGTCGAAAATAGTAGAATCAAGCAGAACAGAATCTGAAGTATTTACATTTAAATAATTTGTTTTTTAAATTTAAACTATAAAATATGTTACAGTTGAAACCTTCTTTTAAACTCTTTATAACCAAAAACATAGCTATTATTTTACTTTTATTAGGTGCTTCAGGATTTTTACAAGCGCAAAATGAAGAATTTCCTTTGTGGAATCAAGAAATTCCTAACTCAATAAAGGCTATTGATTATAAACAGGAATTGACAATGAAAGGGAATGTGGTTGAGTATTATGACAAAGTAATCGAACCAACGCTAACCATTTACAAACCAGAAAAACCAAACGGAACTGCCGTAGTAATATGTCCCGGAGGTGCTTACGCTAGATTGTATATGATTGGCGAAGGCTATAAAGTGGCGAAATGGTTCAATTCTATTGGTGTCACTGCTTTTATTTTAAAATACAGATTGCCAAGTGACATCATTATGAAAGACAAAACAATTGGTCCGCTTCAAGACGCACAAGAATCAATACGTTATGTGCGTAGAAACGCGTCAAAATGGAATTTAAATCCAAACAAAATTGGCATTATTGGGTTTTCTGCAGGAGGACATTTGGCTTCAACCGCATCTACTCGCTATGATGATGTTGTATATCAAACCGCAGACAACATAAGTGCAAAACCCAATTTTTCTATTTTAATATATCCCGTAATTTCTATGAATGAGAAAATCACACACAAGGGCTCTAGAAAAAATTTACTAGGAATAGAACCTTCCAATGAATTAATAGAAAAATATTCTAATGATAAACAAGTGAATGCTTTAACGCCTCCCACATTTTTGGTTCACGCAATAGATGACAAATCGGTTGTTATTGAAAATAGTATTGATTATTTTTTGGCTTTAAGGAAATATAATGTTCCGTCTGAAATTCATTTTTATCAAAACGGGAAACACGGTTTTGGTTTGGGTCGAGAAGGCACAACAAGTTTAAATTGGTCAAGAGATTGCGAAGATTGGCTCAAGGCAAACAATTTTCTGATGGAAGCTACCATCGAAAAAAAATAAATTTTAAAAATTAAAATCATTCTTTATGAATTTCTATAAAAAATCCGTTTTTCTATTCCTATCTGTTTGTACATTTATTAATGCGCAAAATAGTCAAAAACCAACGTACACGAATCCAAAATGGGAAAATCCAGAATGGGAAAATCCAGAAATTTTTCAAATCAATAGAGAGAAACCTAACGCTTCTTTTTATAGATATGACAATGCATCGGCTGCATTAGCAAACGAAAGTTGGAGCAATTCGACTTTTTATAAATCACTCAACGGGGAATGGGATTTTTATTTTGCCGATGATGTAGCGGCACGACCGGCTGATTTTTACAAAAATGACTTTTCTTTAAAAGGTTGGAATAAAATTCAGGTGCCTTCGAATTGGGAAATAAAAGGATACGGCATTCCATTTTATACCAACATTATTTATATGTTTCCACCAAATCCGCCTTTTATTCCTCACAACACCAACAATAATGGTAGTTATAAAAGAGATTTTGAAGTTCCACAAAACTGGTCTGGCAAGGATATTTACCTCAACTTTGAAGGAGTTAGTGGCGCAATGTACTTATGGGTAAACGGAAAAAAAGTAGGATATAACGAAGACAGCAAAACCCCATCAACTTTCAACATAACCAACTTTGTCCAAAAAGGAAAAAACACAGTCGCAGTTCAAGTTTTGCGTTGGCACGATGGAAGTTATTTAGAAGATCAAGATTTTTGGAGGATAAGCGGTATTGAGCGCGATGTTTTTATTTATGCCACAAATAAAGTAACTGTCAGAGATTTTAGAGTAACTTCTGATTTAGAAAATAATTATAAAGATGGCGTTTTTAATGTAGCGCTTCAAGTAGAAAATAATACAGCTACAAATGCCAATACCACCACTTCAGTACAGCTTTTAGACGGAGAGAAAGTCATTTTTTCAGATTCCAAATTGGTTGCAACACAAAAAGGCAATAACACAATTAATTTTAATACCAAACTACCAAATGTAAAAACTTGGAACGCCGAAACGCCCAACTTATACACGCTGTTAATCGAATTAAAAGATAAAAACGGAAAAGTAACCGAAGCCACTTCGATAAAAGTAGGTTTTAGAAATGTCGCCATCAAGAACAATCAGTTTTTAGTAAACGGAAAACCGGTGTTAATTAAAGGAGTAAATATTCACGACCATAGCGAAACCGAGGGGCACGTGATTTCGGAAGAACTCACTATGAAAGATTTGGAAGTGATGAAACAAAATAACATAAACGCCATTCGTTGTTGTCATTTTCCTAAAAATGCTCATTTTTACAGGTTATGTGACAAATATGGTTTTTATGTGGTTGACGAAGCCAATATAGAAACACACGGTATGGGCACAACCAATCAAGGCTTGGATGGCAACAAGAAGAAACAAGCAGTGCATCCTGCTTATTTGCCACAATGGAAAGGCACCCATTTAGACAGAACGATTAAAATGTTCGAACGAGATAAAAATCATCCTTGCATTGTGACTTGGTCGTTAGGAAACGAGGCAGGTAACGGTGAAAATTTCTTTGCTACTTATAAATGGTTAAAAGAAAACGATACCACAAGACCCACCCAGTATGAAGGAGCTACCGGCGCTTCCAATACCGATATTCAAGCTCCAATGTATTGGTCTATCGAAAAAATGATTGAGTATGTTACAAATAAACAAACCCGACCGTTAATCCAATGTGAATATTCTCATTCTATGGGTAATAGCACCGGAAATTTTCAGGATTATTGGGATGTTATAGAAAGTCATCCTACTATGCAAGGCGGTTTTATTTGGGATTGGGTGGATCAAGGCATTTTGACCAAAAACGAAGCTGGAGAAAAATATTGGGGTTATGGTGGTGATTTTGGTGGATTCAATTATCAAAATGATGAGAATTTCTGTTCCAACGGAATTGTAGCTCCTGATAGAACTCCACATCCTGCTTTGTATGAAGTAAAAAAAGTGTATCAATACATTAAATTCAAGGAATCAAATTTGAAAGAAGGCGAAATTGCAATTAAAAACATCTATGATTTTACGAATCTAAATCAATTTCAATTTTCTTGGAAACTTTTAGAAAACGGAATCGAAAAAGCTTCTGGAGTTTTACCAATATTGGATATTCCATCTTTTGAAACAAAGCAAGTAAAAATTGATTTACCAAAACTCGGCAATAAAACTGCCGAATACCATCTGAACGTTTATGCCTTAAATAAAACTATTACCGATTTAATGCCTTTAAACCACATTGTAGCTTATGAACAATTTCAGTTACCCAGTGAAAAAGTAGCTATGGCAGCAAAGCCAGAGGTCAAAGGAAAGATTTCAATGGTTCAACAAAATGGAATTACCTTAATTTCAAATGAAAATTTCAAAATAGAATTTGATAATGCTAAAGGAATTTTAACTTCTTTGGATTATGGGAACGGCAATATTTTGATTAAAGGCATCGAACCTAACTTCTGGAGAGCCACCACCGATAATGATTTTGGAGCGAAAACACCAAAATCATTAGCACAATGGAAACAAGCCACAAAAAATCAAATCTTAAAAGGAGTTAAATTCTTGAAAGATGCTAAAGAAATTAAAATCAAGTCAAAAAATGAAATAAAGGACGAATTGACTATACAAGCTAGTTTTGATTTACCAGCTGTTGAAGGACAAATTGTAGTTTCTTACACCATAAATACTTTGGGCGAAATTACCGTACACAATCAACTACTAAATATAAAATCAGGTTTACCTCATTTGCCAAGATTTGGAAATAATTTAATTCTAAAAGACGAATACCAAACCGTAAATTGGTTCGGACGCGGACCACACGAAAATTATCAAGATAGAAAAACTTCAGCACTAGTCGGCGAATACAAAGCAAGTGTTTCTGATTTGTATTTTGCCTACATCCGTCCACAGGAAAATGGATACAAAACCGAAGTGCGTTGGGTAACTTTTACCAACAATACTGGTAAAGGCGTTAGAATTGAAAGACCAGAATTGTTAAGTTTTAGTGCACACCACCAGTACAATGATGATTTTGATGACGGTGAAAAGAAAATACAACGCCATTCAACCGATATTAAAAAACGCGATTTAGTAAATATTAATATCGATTACGGGCAAACCGGTGTTGGTGGCGATAACAGTTGGAGTCCTTCTGGTCTTGCTCACAAAGAATATAGAGTAAACGCAAATGATTTGCAATATTCGTATAAAATCATTCCAATTAAATAAGCTTCAAATTGAAAACCAGAATTGTTATCCTATTTTCCTTGTGTGTATCTTGCTATTTTTCAATAGCACAAACATCCTACACCGAATTTAAACCTGGTCAATTATGGCTTGACAACAACGGTGTTCACATCAATGCACACGGCGGTGGTTTTTTATATTATAATGATACCTATTATTGGTTTGGCGAACATAAAACTTCTGGAAAAGAGGGGAATACCGCTATTTTTGGTGTTCGTGTGTACAGTTCAAAAGACATTTATAATTGGAAAGACGAAGGCATTGCGCTAAAAATGCTTGAGGACACCACTTCAATGTTGCAAAAAGGATCTGTTTTAGAACGTCCAAAAGTCATTTACAACAAAAAGACTCAAAAATTTGTCATGTGGTTTCACCATGAGTTAAAAGGTCAAGGGTATAAAGCCGCTTTGACAGGAGTTGCCGTAGCGGATAATGCTACAGGGCCTTATCAATACATCAATAGTTTTAGGTTGCATCCAAAAGTGTGGGCAAGTAATTTTACACAAGAGCAACAACTAAAAGTTGCATTAGCCACTAAAGACGGTTTAGAAAAAAAGCAAAAAGACATCGATGGTGCTCATATGGTTAGAGATTTTGAAAAAGGGCAAATGTCTAGAGATATGAC
>JAYVIK010000124.1:0-4736 GCA_043770265.1 Flavobacterium sp.
TTCTGCCAAACCTGAAGCGGGACGCAACATAGGCAGAAACAGTACTTGGAAACATTTATATACTTCGAATATTCTTTCCATGCCCGATAAATGGGAGTACCCATGGTTTGCTGCTTGGGATTTAGCTTTTCATACTTTACCGTTGGCTCGATTGGATTCAGATTTTGCCAAAAGGCAATTATCGGTCATTCTAAGAGAATATTATATGCATCCAAACGGACAAATTCCAGCTTATGAGTGGTCATTCTCGGATGTAAATCCGCCCGTTCATGCATGGGCAACTTGGAAAGTATATGAAATTGACAAAGAGGTCAATGGCGGCATAGGAGATGTAGTTTTTTTAGAACGTATTTTCCATAAGTTGCTATTAAATTTTACTTGGTGGGTAAATTTGAAAGATAAAAATGGTAATAATATTTTTGGTGGTGGATTCTTAGGTATGGATAATATTGGGGTTTTCGACCGCTCCCATGATTTGCCAACTGGAGGTCATCTTGAACAAGCCGATGGAACGGGTTGGATGGCCATGTATTGTTTGAATATGTTACGTATCGCCTGTGAAATATCACTTACAAATCCTGTTTATCAAGACATGGCATCCAAATTTTTTGAACATTTCCTTCATATTTCAGGTGCGATGCAATCGTTGGGCGATAACAATATCACTCTTTGGGATGAAGAAGATGAGTTTTATTATGATATGCTACATAAGCCAAATGGAGATGCCGAATTGTTAAAAATTCGTTCAATGGTGGGCTTAATTCCTTTGTTTGCGGTCGAAGTTTTGACTCCAGATTTGCTCGAAAAATTACCTTTGTTCAAACGTAGAGTAGAGTGGATATTAAAGAACAGACCCGATTTGGCTAGTCTTGTTTCGATTTGGTTTACGCACGGAAAAGGGGAAACGCGCCTTTTGTCTACTTTACGAGGTCATAGAATGAAAATGATTTTGAAACGTATGTTTGATGAAAAGGAATTTTTATCTGATTTCGGGGTTCGATCCATGTCAAAATACCATAAAGAGCATCCCTATAAATTCAAACACGATGGTCGAATTATTCAAGTCGATTATACACCAGCCGAAGCAACTGGCGACATGTTTGGCGGAAACTCAAATTGGAGAGGCCCTATTTGGTTTCCTATGAATTATTTAATTTTGGACTCTTTAGAAAAATTTCATAATTATTACGGCAAAGAATTTAAAGTAGAATTCCCAACCAATTCAGGCAATGAAATAAATCTTTTTGAGGCTTCGAAGGGAGTTGCTCGAAGATTATTAGCTCTATTTCTTAAGGATGCCGACGATAAAATTCCAATGTATGGTGAATATGAAAAATTCCAAGAGGATCCACTTTTTAATAAAAACAATTTGTTTTTTGAATATTTCGATGGGGATACTGGAAAAGGGTTAGGAGCCAATCATCAAACAGGATGGACCGGACTTATAGCTGAAATCATCTGGCATTTAAACAAAGAGGAGTAGTAATAATTTTTTGATATTCTTGCATTCTTACTTTTATGGCTCGAAATAGTTAGTTTTTTCTATGAAGAATCAATTTTGCTTGCCATAAACTGCACTTTGATAGTAAAAGTAAAGAATTGACTTTATTTTTACTAACAAAATGAATTAATTGTAAGGTAGGCATTCCATATAGGTTGATATACAATCGTTTATTTAGGTTTTTATAAGTTATCATAGGTTTGAATATTGTTATTTTAGGATAAGTACATTTAAATTGGAATAAATATGTCTATTAAATGAACTTTTTGAATACCTTTGAGTTGTTGTTAAAAGACTTTATTTGATTTTAGTGATATATGGGATTTTTTTATATAATTATCAGAAGTTTCCTTCACTAAAAAATAAAGTATAGTTTCAACTTTACATTATACAAAACATTATTATTTTAATCATAATTCAATAAAATATAACTTTAAAAATAAATATAAAAATGAGAAAAGTAATTTTCGCTGCTTTACTAGCGGCAAGTTTAAGTGGATTTGCTCAAGAATCAAAAAAAGGGGGTTCAGATAAAGCTTTAGAAAAAATGACTACAGAATTATCGCTAACAGCTGATCAGCAGGCAAAACTTAAGCCTATTCTTGAAGGACAATTGGAGCTAAAAAAAGATAGTAAGACAAACCCAGACCATGCTGACGCTAACAAAGAAAAATCAAAAGAATACGCAAAAAAAATCAAAGAAATTCTAACTCCTGAGCAATTAGAAATTATGAAAGCGAACAAAGAGAAAGCTAAAGGAGAAGCTAAAAAAGAATAATTAGTAGCTTACCATAAAAATATAATTTTCAAAATAATTAAAAACTTCCGGCAAACCGGAAGTTTTTTTACTTGAGAGAGTGTCTTAAAAAAATAAATAATATAAATACTTCAAAGTTGTTGAATATTGTTCGTAATTTGAGGAAGTAAAAAAAGTGAAAATAATTTTAAATAGTGTTATAATGAAGATTACAAATAAAGTAGCAGTCATAGTAATTATGTTATTTGCATTTGTTGTAAATGCCCAAAAAGGAAATATTTCTAATAAAAGTAATACTCCTAATATAGTATTCATTTATTTGGATGATTTAGGCTATGGTGATTTGAGCTGCTATGGTGCGACGAATTTGAAAACACCCAATATTGATGCTTTAGCCAATGCTGGAGTACGATTTACAAATGGCTATGCTACTTCGGCTACTTGTACACCCAGTCGCTACGGACTTCTTACAGGGGTTTATCCATGGCGTAATAAAGATGCTAAAATCCTTCCTGGATCAGCACCATTATTAATTGGTAAAGACCAAATGACAATTCCAAAAATGATAAAAAAAAAAGGATACCAAACGGCTGTTGTGGGCAAGTGGCATTTGGGTTTAGGAACAGGAATTGTAGATTGGAACAAACAAATTGATGCAGGACCCAATGATGTAGGTTTCGATTATTCCTATATAATGGCAGCTACACAAGACCGCGTGCCTACAATTTATATAGACAACGGAAAAGTCGTTAATTTAGACAGTAAAGATCCTATTTCAGTAAACTACGATAAAAATTTCGCTGGTGAACCTACAGGTAAAGATAATCCAGAATTGCTTTCGACGAAATGGCATCACGGGCATAATAGTTCTATTGTAAATGGTATTCCAAGAATTGGGTATGTAAAGGGAGGAAAATCTGCAAATTGGACTGATGTCGATTTAGCAGATCATTTTTTAGAAAAAGCCCAATCTTACGTGAAAAGTCATAAAGAATCCCCGTTTTTTCTATATTATGCCATGAATCAACCTCACGTACCTCGTACTCCTAATCCAAGATTTGTCGGAAAGTCGGGTATGGGGCCTCGTGGAGATGTAATTTTAGAAGCAGATTATTGTGTAGGTGAAATAGTAAAAACCTTAAAAGAACAAGGTGTTTTCGAAAACACCTTGATTGTTTTTTCAAGTGACAACGGACCAGTTTTGAATGATGGTTATTATGATGATGCGGTAGAAAAATTAGGCAATCATAAACCCAATGGGTCTTTGCGTGGTGGAAAATACAGTTTGTTAGAAGCCGGCACGAGAGTTCCGTTTTTTACGTATTGGAAAGGCAAAATAAAACCTCAAGTTTCAGATGCTTTAGTTTGCCAAATTGATTTATTGGAATCCATTGCGAAATTGGTAAATATTGAAGTTAAAGCTACTTCGGATAGTCAAAATCTTTTTGATGTTTTTATGGGAAAAAGCAATAAAGGAAGATCTAACTTGATTATTGAAGCCAATACCAAAACCGCTTTCCGTCAAGGTAATTGGATGATGATTCCTCCTTATCCCGGTGACGCTATTCTAGAAGAAGTCAATATCGAAATGGGTAATTCAACTGAATTTCAGCTTTATAATTTAAAAAAAGACATCGGTCAAAAAAACAATCTTGCCAAGGTACAACCAAAAAGATTAAACAAAATGATGAAAAATTTCGAAGCGATTCGGGGTGATGGGTATAAAAATGTTGAAAAAATTGAGTTAAAATAACAATGATGAATAAACAAACTATTTTTTCATTAATAATGGCGTTATTTATTTCATTGGTAGCCAATTGTCAAAAGCTGTCAAGCAATTACAAATGTGTTCAACTCAAAGCTGAAAACTTCAATAAAATAGTTAATGGAAAGCAAGTTGGACTCTATTTTCTTAAAAACGGAAATTTAACCGCAGCAATTACCAATTATGGGGGCCGAATTGTCAGCCTTTGTGTGCCAGATAAAAATGGTCAAAAAGCGGACGTTGTACTCGGGTTCAAAAGCATTGACGATTATTTAAAAGCTACAGGAGTGTATCACGGTGCTATTATAGGAAGAGTAGCGGGCCGGATTTCAAAAGGAATCTTTGAGCTTGAAGGGAAAGCCTATTCACTTCCCATTAATAATGGACCAAATCACCTGCACGGCGGAGCGGCTGGTTTTCATAATCAAGTGTGGGAGGTAAAATCAGTAACCGGTAGTTCTATTGTATTGACGTACCTTTCTGTTGATGGTGAGATGGGTTATCCCGGGAATTTAAACGTAGAAGCAACATACACTTTAACAACTAATAATGAGTTGACATTGAAATTTTCTGCAACAACTGACAAAACTACTCCCATAAACTTGACCAATCACGCTTTTTTTAATCTTGCAGGCGAAGGAAATGGAACCATTTTAGATCATATTTTGACCATTCCTTCTAATTCTTTTTGCGCATTAAATTCAGATAAAATA
>JAYVIK010000125.1:0-4727 GCA_043770265.1 Flavobacterium sp.
CCTACTGAAATATCTACAGCACGATGCATAAATTGATCAGAGTGCAAGAAGAAAGGAAACAATTTGGGATCAATTACTTTAGGATTGGCTCTAAAAACAAAAGCGTGTGCTGAGCAAATTCCTTCAAAATCAACAATTGCTGCTTTTCGTTGGTATGCTCTTCGTTTACCAAAAATAACATCACCAGGATAACATTTTAATTTACCACCGCTCACATCATCGGGTGTGCCAAATCGTTTGATGTGAATGTTTTCTGCATCAATGTGCTCAAGTCCTACATAAGTTTTTAAATCAGTCGTATTCGGGTCAACAGTTTCAGCAACCCTCTTGGTTATTTCCTCAAAACAAAAAGATTCCCAAGTTGATTTATCTAAATTATTAAGATCTATTTTTTCTAACACAGTTTTCATTTACTTTAAGATTTCAAATAATTCATTCATACTTACTTTCAATGATTCTGAGTTTTCTTCCCACGTATTAATCGTATCTTTTAATTTTATGATATTATCATTTTGAGCAACATTACTAACATATTGTGCAATATTTAAACTGGCCTTATTAGTTAATACTGTTTTATTATCTACCACTCTTGAAAAGCCTTCTTCATCTTTAAAATCTAGAAAACTTTTATAAATTCTATCAATATGCTTGGTTTCTAAATATCCAATATTTTTATCTTGTTTTACTTCCTTAACGGCATTCATGATAAGTATTTTACCTTTGCGCTCTTTCTTCTTTTTTGTTGTAGTAATCAACAAACACGCTTCCATAGGTGAATTGTAAAATAAATTAGGCCCCAAACCAATTACGCATTCTACCAAATCTTCTTCAATCATTTTTTTTCGCATCTCTGCTTCAGAATCTCTGAACAATACACCATGTGGCCAAAGAGAAATAGAACGTCCGTTCTTATCATTCAAACTTTTTTGTATGTGTTGTTGAAAAGCATAATCGGCACAGCCTTGCGGAGGAGTTCCCCAAAGGTTTCTTCCGTAAGGATCATTTTCAAAACCTTTACGGTCCCATGCTTTAATAGAGTATGGCGGGTTGGCTAAAATGACATTAAACTTTTTGAGTTCATCGTTTTCAAGCAAACCAGGTTGTGCCAACGTATCGCCACGAACTATGCTAAATTCTTCAATGCCGTGCATAAACATATTCATGCGGGCAATGGCAGAGGTTAATAAATTTATCTCTTGTCCGTATAATTTAAGGGTTCGGTACTCTTTACCTTCTTCTTTAAGGTGCAAGGCACAGTTCAACAATAAGCCACCAGAGCCACAAGTAGGGTCATACACACTTTCGCCCGGTTGTGGGTCCATTATCATGGTCATGAGTTTTACCACGGTGCGGTTGGTATAAAACTCGGCAGCGGTATGTCCGCTATCATCTGCAAATTCTTTAATTAGGTATTCGTAGGCATTCCCTAATTTATCATCTGCCACTGTACTTAAATTGAGTTTGTGTTGAGAGAAATGTTCAATTAAATTGATTAGGGTTGCATCAGAAAGGCGGTCTTTATTGGTCCAGCTGGCATCACCAAAAATACCATACAAGGTATCCGGGTTTGCTTTTTCAATCTCCCTCATGGCGTTTTGTATGGCCATTCCCACATTGGTGGTAGTTTCCCGGGCGGTGTTCCAATGGGCTTCTTGAGGTACAATAAAATGATGATGCTCAGCAAAGGAAGCATATTCCATATCGCCATTGCTTTCTTTTAATGCCCGTTCAAATTCTTCATCATACACATCGCATATCCGTTTGAAAAACAAAAGAGGGAAGATATATTGCTTGTAATCTCCTGCATCAATGGTACCGCGAAGTACTTTGGCTGCACCCCAGAGATATTTTTCTAGTTCTTGTTGGGTCATGCTATTAATAAATTTACACGCTGTGTTATTAAATTTTTGTACTGTAGTTTAGTATTATTATATAAAAATGAGTTATCAATGAGTTGAATGGCTTTTGGTAACCAGGTGTCCAGTTTCTTGAAAACGGAGTTGATTTGTTTTTCATTCAGTCTTAAAACCTCCCCAAACCGATTGAAATACCCTTTATTGAAATTTTTCTTTTTACCTCCCAATAAAAGTGCAGTATCATCCATATCCTTTGGCAAGATGATTTTTACATTTAACAAATCATACGCTGGAGATAGCACCCAACCGATATCTGACAGCCCCATAGAGAAATTTTTTAAGTGCATATCATTATTACCAATGATAAAGTTGAATAAAGTGAGTTCAAAAAAGCGAAGCTTATCCATTAAGGTATTTACCGATATTTCTCCTATTGTTTTACCAAGGTTTTCCATTGTTCCTAAATACTTGTCTTCTAATTCCAAGATTTGCAAAAAGTCAATCATGTGTATTTTAGAATTATCTTTTTTTCTGTCGATACGTTTGGTAATGTAACACAATTCGCCTGAGGCCAATCGAATCATATTGGAAGGGACCACTTCTATTTTAAAGAGTTCTGCTAATTTCATGGATAAATGCTCATTTTCGGGCATCTGTTCGTATTGTGTATTTTGTGGTTTCAAAATATACAATCCTTCCAGTGCATCCATAATGGTTAAACGGCCATTATGGCCATCTTCCAAAGTACTTTTTATCCAACCAAGCGATAATTTTGGTTGCACGCCCGGAACAGTTACCGACAATTCTACGGCTTCCTTCGCTAATTTTTCCATCTCATCTAACCGATAAGGCAAAGCTGGTGCAGACTTTGTTCCATAGAATGCTTTGATACATTTAGCATGGTAATCAACTGTATCATTTACGTCTAATTCCTTATAACAATACAAACATTTACTCATCTTGTTTTTCTATTACAGGGTGTACACTAACGGCCCCTATGGTATTTTGACAGCAAGCCAATAACAGTCCCATTCGATCATTTTTGTTGATTCTCCAACTTTCTGCTGCAATTGTTAATAGCCAACCTTCAGGAATTAATCCATCGAAAAATGGAAAAAGGCGCTTGCTTCTATATGAGTTTTTGGTAACCGGCATTTGGAAAACAATAAATAAATCAGGGTGATTTTGTACATATTGTTCATCATATGTGAACTCATACTCTCCTGTATCTAACTCTTTTAGCACACCAGCCTGAATGTTGTTGTATTTAATATTAGCTTGCCTCATGTTTGTTTCTCATTTATTGGTCCTAAAACATGTCCAAACATCTTCAACACCTGATTTACTTTTGATAAACTCAGATTGTCTTTTCCTTGCTCAACTTTTCGTATAACAGTTAACGCAACACCCGCCTTCGCAGCAAATTCCTCCTGTGTAAGCTTCAATTGTTTCCGTCTTGTTTTAACAAATTCCGTTATTATGTTCATTTTTATATGCTTTAGCATACAAAAATAGTAAATAAAACCAAATTATATGCAATTGAGTATAATTATTTACATTTACGTAAATTTATATGTAATTAGATATAGTTTTTGAGAATTGCTACAAATTTCTCTTCTGCTTTCAAACTTTCATTCCATGCTGTTTTTAAATCTGCCAAGGCCACTTCTACAGACGGTAAATTATCCTCAATCACTTTCTCTACATACAACGGAATATTAAGATTGTAGTCGTTTTCAGAAATATCCTTTAGAGAAGCCACTTTTGTATAATTCTCAACTTCTTTAAAGTCAGTGTACAAATGAAACAATTGTTTTACATGTTGTGGCTCCAGAAAATTATGCGCACGTCCCACTCGTACCTGATTGGAACCATCAATAAATAACACCTTGCCTTTTTTATTTGCGGGTTTGTTTTGTTTGAATACCATTACGCAGGCAGCCAACTGTGTTCCGTAAAAAATATTAGAACCTAAGCCAATAACCGCTTCCAATAGGTCTTGTTTTAAAAGTTCTTCGCGAATTCTTCCTTCTGCACCTTTACGAAATAAAGCTCCGTGAGGCAAAACAACAGTCATACGTCCTGTGCTATTCATGGATTTTATCATGTGTTGCACCCAGGCCATATCACCATTTCCTTTTGGTGGAACTCCTGCTATATTTCTTCCATAAGGATCATTTACCCAGTTTTCACTTCCCCAATCATCTAATGAAAATGGAGGATTGGCAATGACACAATCAAATGTTTTTAATCCATCGGCAGCAAAAAAAGCAGGATTACGCAAAGTATCACCACGCACAATATTAAAATCCTCAATTCCGTGCAAAAACATATTCATACGAGCAATGGAACTCGAGGTCAAATTCTTTTCTTGACCATAAAGAGTCAAAGTTCTATAATCCTGGTTACTTGCATGTAAATGGTTTACACATTCTAAAAGCATACCACCAGTTCCACATGCCGGATCGTAAACACTTTCACCTTCATGAGGGTCGAGTATCAAACCTAAGAGATGAACAACAGAACGAGGCGTATAAAATTCGCCTGCTTTTTTGTTGGTTAAATCGGCAAAGTGTTTAATTAAGTATTCATATGCTTGCCCTAAAATGTCTGGGTCAACCAATGAATTGGACAAACTATATTGAGAAAAATGTTCAATTAGATCAATTAATAATCGATCAGAAAGTTTGTTTTTATTGCTCCATTGTGCATCACCAAAAATTCCATACAACAATTCCTGATTGGCTTGTTCAATACCCCGAAAAGCTTTTTCAATGTATCCCCACAAGCAAGTACATATTTCTTAATCAAGGTTGATTTCCCACCTTTGAATCAAAAAACAAAGTATGGAAAATTGGCAACATATTCTGG
>JAYVIK010000126.1:0-4726 GCA_043770265.1 Flavobacterium sp.
TTAAAATCATCTAATCTCAAACAATATCAATGGTTCGAGATTCGAGAAGCATTACCCGACGAAGAACTAAAGATTCACAAGTCTCAGAATTCTTGGACTGGGTACAATGAAGGTGGACCAAGGATCACTGGAGGAAAAACAAGAACACGATGAAAGCATACATTCTCACAGAATCATATAGTGATTATGATAAATACGGTGATTATTTTATCGCGTGGTGGTCATGTAAACCATCTATGGAAGTTCTCATAGAATATTTTAAAGGTGATAAACATCTGGCTAAACATATTTTCAACGGTGGTGGTCAAAGAAACTATGAAGATTCTTGGTATTGTTTAGATGAAGTTGAAGAAGGTGGTCATTAAACACTAGCCCATAATAATTTCACACAACGAATTGAGATGCCTCGCGAATCTTAAACTAAGAAGTAACTGTTATAGGTGAAAATAAAAATGCTCGAAAGAGAAAGTTTAAGGCTGTAAGCTGGTGTAGAGTTCTAATAGATAGTATTGTGTGTAAAATAAGCATTAGAGTGTAGCCACTCCCGATATGATAGTGTAACGGAAACTATCAACTTCTGATAAAACACTATATCAAAATACTGATATGAAAACAGTCGATCGCAATTTAATTCTCAAATCTGGCGATAAGTTCATATATCAAAATGAACATAAAGTCATTTATACTCTCCAAAAGTTTCCTGATTTTCCTCTCTGGATGCTTATCAGTGAATTTAACGAGATGTGGATGAAACCTATGGATGATCCATTCAAAGCATTTGGTGGATGGCATGGACTTTTCATGAAGGTTGGTTGATATAATAAAAGAAATATATGAAAGATAAACATTTTAGAGTTATTATCTGGGGTAGAAACAAATATGATGGTCATGTCCAATGTAATTCTCGATCATATAATTCATTTAATGAATCTGAAGAGTTTTACTTGAAGAATGGAATGATTCATTATGTTCTCAATGACCCATGCGTGACTTGGAGAGCTTTTAAAATAATGAAACATCATTATGTGTTTGATATGAATGGCGTTTGTAAGTCACATCAACCTAAGATGTATTTAACTGATAGATGGGATTCGAGAAGAGGATTACCATACGCAGAACTTACTATTAGTTAAACAATTACTAATAGCATATTAAAATGAAAACATATAAACGCTCCAAATTTTACATTATCACTCATTTTTTTCGTAGCCAATTCGATGGCTCTTGGTGGATGAAATATGATGATGACCGACCTAATAAATTTTATGGTGATTATGTTTATGTTCCACTATATGTTCAAAAATATATGAACAAATGGGGTGAAGTCAAGTTTTGTAAAACAATGAATGATAGTAAAAATATACAAGTCGAATACACTGAGGATGAAGTGAAATTTCTTATAAAGAAAGCCATGAATATGGGGATGACGATAAGACAGAATCAACTTCAGGGGTATTCCTCAAAGTCTGGCGCTGAATATTTAGATGAATGGTTTCGAGTTATTAAAAATCGTAAAAAATCCGATTTGGATATCACGGTTTGAATAATTAAACACTACTTCATAATATAGGAGTAACGAAAAACGAATCACGACAATGGAATACTCAAAATATCAAAAGGACATTTTTAATTGGGTCAAAAATGGACAAGGTAATTGTATAGTAAATGCGGTCGCCGGGAGCGGAAAGAGTACCGTTGCTCTTCATTCTACCAATTATATGATTGGGGATATTATTTTCTTCGCTTTCAATAAGAAAATTCAGACCCATCTTGATCGTAAACTTTCATCCATGGGATTACCTAATGCCCGTGCCGCTACCTTTCATAGTGAAGGATTAAAAAATCTTATCAAGTCTAAAGGTCGTGTTAAAGTTGAGAATAGTAAACTTTATTACATTACTGAAAAGTATTGTCAATCTTCTGAGCTTAGTGCGGCTAGACCATTTATCCAAAAGTTAGTAAATTTCGCTAAAGAATATGCATTCGGAGTTAAAGGGCAAAGAAGTATTGATGATACTCAAGCATGGATGGAAATCATCCAAACTCAAGATATTTCATTGGATGCAGATTGTGATTTCTATGATGTCATTGAAATCGCTAAGGAAGTTCTCAAAGAATCTAATAGGGATTTCAGAACTATTGATTTTGCGGATATGGTTTATCTTCCCCTGATTTATGATATTCAATGTAATCAATATGATTGGGTGATTGTCGATGAGGCTCAAGATAGTAACGTGTCGAGGAAGATCTTTATCAGTAAAGTTCTTAAATCTTCGGGGCGTTTACTTGCTATTGGAGATCCCCAGCAAAGTATCTACATGTTCTGTGGCGCTGAGAATGATTCAATGAATCTTATCAAAGATATGTTTTCATGTATTGAACTTCCTCTCTCTGTATGTTATCGGTGTGGTAAGAATATCATTGAAGAAGCTCGAAAACTTCAGCCTCACATTGAAGCATTTGAGGGTAATCCCGATGGTGAAATCATCGATATGAAATATGATGATTTCCTTGCTCAAGTCGAAACCATGAATCTCACTGCTAAAGATGGGATCATCTGTCGCAATAATGCCCCTAATGTCGCATTTGCATTTGCATTGATAAGAAAAGGAATAGGTTGTCGCATTGAGGGCCGAGATATTGGCCAAAATCTAATAAGTCTATGTAATAAATGGCGTAAAATCAATGACTTAAACGAATTTACACAAAAACTTGTGATATTCTTTGAGAAAGAATTCGAAAAAGCTTCAAGAGTTAAAATGCAACTTCTGGAAGATAAACTCCAAACAATGGTGATTTTAATTGAACGCTGTCAATCACTCGGCAGAAATGATGTTAATTCTTTGAAAATTCTTATCGAATCCATGTTCACTGATAATGGTGATCCAAAGAATGCCGATCTTGTCACTCTTAGTTCTATACATAAGGGAAAGGGGTTGGAATTTCGCCGCTGTTTCTTACTGGGACATAATCAACTGATTCCGAGTAAGTATGCAATAACCGAATCTCAACTTACACAAGAAAACAACTTGAAATACATTGGGATCACCAGAGCAGCAAACACTTTAGTTTTTATCAACGATATCCCAACAAGACAAAATAGAT
This sequence comes from Flavobacterium sp., assembly GCA_043770265.1. Taxonomy (GTDB): domain Bacteria; phylum Bacteroidota; class Bacteroidia; order Flavobacteriales; family Flavobacteriaceae; genus Flavobacterium. Next base: position 3,106 of record JAYVIK010000126.1, read on the forward strand.
CTGAACAATCAGATTAATTTATTCTTTTTGGAGCTATTTTCAGATTTTGTAAGTATTTGTAGGTTCCACGGCACATGTAATCCTGAAAAATTCTCCCCCGCAAGGGGATGAATATGATCAACTGCATAATCTACGCCAGTTTCTTTTGTCAATCTTTGTGCTTCTTCATAAAATATTCTCATCACATCATAATCTTCTTTGGTCAACCATTTAGGTGTCGCATTTCTTTTTCTGGCTCTTCTTCTTGCTGACAACTCTCCACATTTTTCTTTATTTTCATTCCTCCACCAATTTTGATAATCTCTTATCTTATCTTTATTGTTCTGTCGATATAATTTCTTACGAGCTTTGATTTGATCAATATTTTCGGTATAGTATTTTTTACTATATTCTTTAATATGTTCTGGATTGTTTTTTCTCCAAATGTCCAAAACTGCTTTATCCGTCACTCTTCGCTTACCATTGGCTTTTTCTTTTTCATGGTATTCTTTTTTATATTGTTTAAGGCGATCTTTATTCTCTTCTCGATATAACTTACTCTTGTATTTATAATCATCCGACTGTCTTTGTTTCTCAGCTATTAATCGTTTCTTCTCCCTAAATTCTGGATCATCTTTCATTTTATGATAATTTGCCTTCGTTTTTTCTGTACACTGCTTCCGGTAATCTGGATCATTGTCTCTCTTTCGTTTTGATTGTTCTCTGGATCTTTTATTGATACATAATCTACAAATCCTTCCAGTTTCGTCAGTTGTCTTGTTTATAAATTCTTCAATGGGTTGTAGTTCACCACATGTTTTACATTCTCTTTCTTTATCTCTAGCCATATTAGTATTTAGTTTAGAATGAGACAATTTCAATAATTTAGGAAATTTAATCTAACCATTTGTCCCGAGTATGACATTAAACTACTCTCCTTTTCAACACTATATATTATGAACTTAATCCTAGCACTTCTTAGCGTATTCATCCCCGGACTTGGCCAACTTCTACAAGGTAGAATCATGGCGGGTATCACACACTTTATAGTTGCTCTAATCGCGTGGTTGATATGTATGGGATGGATTGTTCATCTATTTTCAGGGATAGATGCTTTAGTCCATAAAAAATGATAGAACACTAATTTAGAATGATGGCATGCAAGACAGCCCTGAAATTCTAGTAAAGATTAAAGTTTCCAATATGGAAATCATCGAAAAAAGATTTCATACTTGTGAAGAAGCATGGGCATGGGAAAGAGATATTAAACGGTATCATAGTAATCGTAGAGCTATTAAAGATAGGAAAAATGTGATCTGGTCATTTTATTGTGGATGTACTTGTTATGGAAATAGTTATGGTGGATATTTGACTGGTAATGCATCATCTCATGGCGTTGAAAGTCTTTTAATGGCTAAAAATACCGAAAAATTCGAAGCATCTAATAGAAGTAACTGGAAATCACAGGGTGTTCCTTACGCGAATCTTGCATAAACAATCATTTAAACACTAATATATAATCAAAATATGAAAGGCTTCAAAGCAACTTATAATATGAAATGTAAAGACCTCACTTATGAAGTGAGTAAAACATATAATATTAGTAGTATCAGTATCTGTAATCATGGATTACATTATTGTA
>JAYVIK010000127.1:0-38426 GCA_043770265.1 Flavobacterium sp.
TTATTTTTGCCCATCGTTATTTGAATTTTGCAACTCGAAATTACGATTTTTTTTAAGAAGCCATTAATTTGGCTTCTTTTTTATCGGACAACAATGATTTTCAAACTTTGTTTTATTTTATTTTTTTCGGTGTCATTTGCTCAAGCACAAGATGCACCAATTCGTTTAATAACTGCCGATCTCAAGCAGGTTAAAGGCGTAAAAAGCACTGTGTTTAAAGAGTGCATTGGAGCTGGACGAGCTAATGAAGGTTTGCGTGCCGATTGGCAAAGGCAACTTAAAGAAGCAAAACAAAAGTGTGGTTTCAAGTACATCCGTTTTCATGGATTATTACATGATGATATGGGCGTTTGTACTAAAAATAGTGAAGATGAATTAATCTATAATTTTCAATATATTGATGAATTATACGATTATTTGTTAAGTATAAATGTAAAACCCTTTGTAGAATTAGGATTTATGCCAACAGACTTAAAGAGTAATGATAAGACTGTTTTTTGGTGGAAAGGAAATATTTCGCCACCGAGTTCCTATGAAAAGTATGAAGATTTAATATTAAAATTAACAGAGCATTTAAATGAAAGATATGGAACCGAGGAAGTAAAATCTTGGTACTTTGAAGTATGGAACGAGCCAAATCACCCCGGATTCTTTTCAGGTAATCAACAAGATTATTTTAAAATGTATCAGCATGCTGCAAAAGCAATAAAGTCGGTAAATCCTGATTTTCGAGTTGGAGGGCCAGCAACCGCTGGTTGTGGTTGGATTTCGGAATTTATAGAATATTGCAATACAAGCAAAACAGCGGTTGATTTTGTATCGACTCATACCTATGGTGTTCGCGGTGATCTTGACGAATTTGGCAAAAAACAACTATTTATGGATAAGAATAAAAATTCTGTTTCGGAGGCAGTTGTTAAAGTGGCAGGAAAACTAAAGTCTTCGTCTTTGCCAAATTTAGAGTTACATTTTACCGAATGGAGTTCGTCTTATTCTTCGAGAGATCCTATACATGATACCTATCAAAATGCACCTTATATTCTAAATGCTTTAAAGAAAACAGAACAAGTTGCAAATTCGATGTCCTATTGGACATTTACCGATATTTTTGAAGAATCTGGCACTCCGTCTACCGCATTTCACGGTGGTTTCGGGTTAATGAATGTTCATGGAATTAAAAAACCAACCTTCCATGCCTATAGTTTTGCAAATCAATTAGGAAATATTGAATTGAAAAATGAGGATTCAAGCTCGTGGGTTTGTAAAAATGAGAAAGGAGATATTCAGGTTTTAGCTTGGGATTTCACACTTTTGAATCAAGATCAGTTGCCCAATAAGGTATTTTATCGCACAGATTTGCCCTCAAAAGAGAAAGGCAAATTGAAGATTTCAATAAAAAATATTCCAAATGGGAAATATTCAGTTGAATTATCTGGAGTTGGCTATAAAAAAGCTGATGTTTTTTCATCATATCTCAAGATGGGACTTCCAACTAATTTGACAAAAAATCAAGTAGAAATACTTACGAAAGTAAGTAACGAGCTTGTTATAAGTTCATTGGAAATTCGGATAAAAAACGAAACTTTCGAAACCGAAATGCCAATTCGCGAAAATGATATTTATCTTATAAAACTAACCAAAAGGGTAAAATAGTAATGCTCTTCCTTTCATTTTTTTAACCTATCTAATCAAAAAAAAGCTCTAAATTTTTTTCAAACTATTTGTTATTCCTTAAATTATTTTTAAAATGGGCGAAAAAAATCGAAATATAAATTTATCAGAGTCAACAATGCGATAATGCTCATACAAATGATTAGGAGGTAGAACAGAAAAAGTCAATACAAACTATTCAAATCAAATAACTCTTAGTGAGCTACTAATCGGCACATAATTATAGTCCCAATATAAATAAAAAAAATGTGCAAATAACTTAAACACGATTGACAATAAAATATCAAAAAGTCGATTAGTGTTTCTGGGTGCTTTTTGCATAATTTGTCTTCAATGCGACAGTCTTTTCTTCGATAAAGATTTTTTTTGTGTATCGATATTTCATGACCGAACAAATTATTTAAATATAATAAAGTCGTTTAATTATTATATCCTTATTTTTGCTCTAAACAATTTGCATAGATTGCTAATTTTTAGGCAAAATTTATCATTTTTGATAATGATTTATGATACTAAAAATAGTTGTATTTTAGTATTTACCAATTATTATGGAACCTAGTTTGAATTCAAAAGACATCAAAAAAATTATATACACTTTATTATTGAGTTTAATCACTCTTATAAGCTTGTATGCTCAAGATTTAAAATTTAATCATCTCACAATTGATAATGGCTTATCGCAAAATACAGTGAATACTATTTTTCAAGATCATAAAGGAATGATATGGATTGGTACAGGCGATGGTTTAAACAAATATGATGGTTATGATTTTGTTATCTACAGAAAGGATGGTAACAATAGTAAAAGTTTAAATGACAATCGAGTCCATTCTATCTTTGAAGATCAGAAGCACCATTTGTGGATTGGTACCGCAACTGGCCTAAGTTATTTTGATAAAAACAAAGAGGAATTTATTTCTTATCAGATAAAATCCAAAAAGGTATATACCGTTACCAGTATTGTTGAAGATACTTTCGGAAATCTTTATTTGGGGACTAATTTTGGATTAAAACTTTTAGATCAAAAAAGGGGAATAGTTCTCGACATCAAATTAAACAATGATGACAAAATTCAATCATTAAGTATTGATAAATATAATAATTTATGGATTGGAAAAAATTCAGGTTTAGAGATTTACGATTTAAAAAAACATCACCTCGTCAACTCTTATCACCAGCTAACAAAAAGATTTGTAAATATTCGAATAAATGACATTAGACATCAAAATGATGGGACAGTTTGGATTGCGACAGAAGCCTTTGGAGTAGCTTGCTACAATAAGAGTAGTGGAATAAAATTTATTACTACTAAAGACGGCTTGCTTTCTAATACTGTTAGAGATTTGTTAATCATAAAAAATAAGGAGATTTGGATTGGCACTAAGTTTGGTTTAAGTATTCTGAATGAAAAAACTAGTAAAATTAAAAACTATACTTATGAAGAAGCAGGAGAACTAGAACATACATTAAGTCAATCCTCTGTTCATAGTTTGTTTGAAGACAAAACAGGAAATATCTGGATAGGAACCTATTCTGGTGGAGTAAATCTTATTTACAATTTTAATCAGAATTTCATCTATAAAGGTCACGGATTAAATGATCCTTCAAAGCTATCTAACAAGGAAATCAACTCGATTTCAGAAGAAGAAGAAGGGAGTGTTTGGCTTGCTACAGATGTTGGTGGTTTAAATTATTGGAAGAGAAACGTCAATAGTGTTAGTATTTATAAATATGCCCCGAATCAAAGTGCTTATAACACTATAAAGAACATACATCAAGATCCTAAAAACAAGAATATTCTTTGGTTAGGTACCGGAGGTGGAATTTTAAAATTCGATAAGAGCCAAAAAAAATTCGAACAATTTAATCTATTTCAAAAAGATATTCCAGCCTATATTCATGAATATATATTTGAAAATTCAAAAAATGGGGTTTGGATTGGAACCGACTTTGATGGTTTGTACTTTGTTCAAGATGATAAAAAACTTAAGCAATATGACCAGAGTTCAAATAAACATCCACATTTAAATTCCAATTTTATTTCAGCTTTAGAAGAAAATCAAAATAAAGGTTTATGGATCGGAAACAGAAACTTGGGTTTAAATTATCTGGATTATCAAACAAATAAAATCAGTAGTTATGTTTTTGACAAGGATAATTCCTATAGTTTATCCAATAATGGAATACTTAGTCTATATCAGGATAGCAAGCAAAGGCTGTGGATTGGGACCGATGGGGGAGGACTTGTTTATTTCGACAGGGCAACAAAACAGTTTTTGACCCTTGATAAAAGTAACGGTTTTGGTAATAATACTGTTCAAGCCATTACAGAAGATGAAAGTGGAGCCCTATGGATAAGCACCAATAAAGGACTTTTTAGAATAAAAGTTGGAATAAATCATCATCCTTTAAAATTCGAAAATATAGAAATAGTCAATTACTCTACCAAAGATGGCTTACAAAGTAATCAGTTTTCGCAACACTCCGTTTTTAAAGGATTACATCATGAACTATTTTTTGGAGGTATCAATGGCTTAACCATATTCTCACCACAATCTATATCAATGAATAAGGATAAGCCAAATATTATTTTGACTGAGCTTTCTGTTTTAGATAAACTTGTAAAGATTGATGATCGTAGCATTTTAGAAAAGCCAATTGATGAAAGTGATACTCTTATTTTACCATTTGATAAAGCATATTTCACTTTAAAATTTTCCTTATTAAATTATATATACCCCGAAAAGAATAAATACGCCTATATTCTTGATGGATTATCAAATGATAAATGGCATTATGTAAACAGTCAAAGACAAGCTACCTATACCAACCTAAAACCAGGTAATTACACGTTTAAAATTAAGGCGGCCAATAATAGTGGAGTTTGGATTGATGAACCACGGACTCTTAGCATCATCATATTACCTCCTTGGTATCAAACTTGGTGGGCATACAGTATTTATGTGTTAATTTTCTTAGCCCTTTTATATCTCTTTTACTATTATACTAAATATACAGAGCGGCTAAAAAACAAGGTCATTTACGAAGCTTATATTGCCAAACAGGAGCAAGAGCTTGTACAAAAAAAATTAAGTTTCTTTATTAATATTTCACATGAAATTAAGACGCCAATTTCCATGATTATGGCTCCACTGCAAAAACTTTTAAATGCTCATGAAAACAACGAAGCATGGAGCCAGTATTTAAACACCATGAACAAAAGTGGGCAAAGGCTCCTAAATCTAGTGGATCAATTATTAGATTTTAGAAAATTAGATGCTGGTAAATCAAGCCTAAAAGCAGCAAAAGGAAATATAGTAAGATTTATTAGTGAAATTGTGATTATTTCGAATAGTCTTGCTAAATCTAAAAATATAGATTTATCATTTACATCCTCTCATCAAAGTATTAAAGTTTGGTTTGATAGAGACAATATGGAAAAGGTTATTTATAATATACTCTCTAACGCTATAAAATACACACCAAACTATGGAAAAATATTGGTTAATGTAGCGCTAAACAATGTGGATGAGGAGGTTGTTATCAGTATAACAGATAATGGATGTGGTATATCAGAAGATAAACTTCCATTTATATTTGAACCATTTCGGCACGATGATAGTGCACTAAATAATGTTTCGGGTACAGGAATTGGTTTAGCATTTGCAAAAGAACTTATTGATTTGCATCATGGAAAAATAAAAGTAAAGAGTACCCCTGCAAACAACAACGAATTAGGAAATACTTGTTTCGAAATAAGTTTACCACTTGGTAAAACCTATCTTTTAGACTCCGAAATAGATGATCATTATTTGCAGACAGAAAATATTGATAATTACAAAGACTTGCCTCAAAGAAAGCAATCTAATTTTGAAGAAAAAAAGAATAAAATAAAGCTGAATCATACTGCTGATAACTTGGTGATGCTTATTGTAGAGGATAACCAAGAAGTACTACATTTTTTAATCGATAATTTTAAGGATGAATTTAAAATTTATAGTGCTGCAGATGGACAGAAAGGATATGAATTAGCATTAGAGAATATTCCTGATATTATCATTAGCGATGTTATGATGCCTGTAATGAATGGAATAGAATTTTGTAGCTTGATTAAAGAGAATATCAATACCAGTCATATTCCAATAATATTGCTAACGGCGAGAAGTCCTCTATTATTTAAGCTAGAAGGCTTAGAGAATGGTGCTGATGAGTATATTTCTAAACCATTCAATCCTAATTTGTTAGAAGTTAAAGTGTGGAATCTTATAGGAAATAGACAAAAAATGAGGGCGAGATTTCAGAAAGAAGTTTTCTTGGAACCGACCAATTCCTTCATATCAACTGTGGATGATTTATTGATTGAAAAAATAATAAAATATATTGAAGTTCACATGGAAGAAGAGGGCTTAAGTGTAGAAAGTTTAAGTGATCATGTGGGTATGAGTCGCGGCAATCTATATAAAAAATTAAAAGCATTAACTGCAAAAACTCCTGTTGAATTTATAAGGTATATTAGATTGAAAAGAGCTGCCCAATTGCTTAAACAATATAAAGTATATATTAATGAGGTTTCATTGATGGTTGGCTTTCAGGATATAAATTATTTTAGAAAATGTTTTAAAGAAGAATTTGGGGTAAGTCCAACCGATTTTGCAAAACAATTTAAAAACAATGAGGATGAAGCTACTTAAACTAAAAGATTAATAATCGCGTTCACATTCGAAATAGTTGTTTATTGATTTTGACGAATGACTTTACTATATAATGAAGTCATTTAAACTTTTTCCATTTGCTAAAAAAATTGTCTTTTGCACCCACTTTTTGCCTTTTTTTCGTTCCGTAGCCCAGCTATGCAACTTAAAAAAAAAACTTCAATTGGCTACAAAACCCTAATTTTCGCTAAAATGCAAAAAGTTTAAATCATTTCAATGTCAAAATGCAGGGACTAAATTAGAACCTAATTTCAGAAAACTTTTTTTTTCTTAATTGCATCATATAAAGTTTAGATGCAGCAATTTGCCGTTTTTTATTTGCCATAGTACATATACAACTTAAATTGAATACAAATGGCACGTATGTGCAGATTAGATAATATTAAATTTGTAGTGTTTCTAAGAGTAATTCTGTATCAATTTATAAACTCCTGAACCAATTTTACATAACTATTGGATGAAAATTAAAACTTCATACAATTAAGCCAAATTAAACACCAAATTTAGAATTTATCTAAGGAGTTTAATTCGCTCGAATCAATTTGGAATGTTTATCAATGGATAGATTTTGATGATTAGAACACTGGACTTTATGTTTATCAAAAATATCTTTTATTCTAACTTTATACAAATTATAATAATGAAGCTACTTAAAATATTCTCCCTTTTATTTATGATAACCTTTCTGGCTTTTGCCTTTAAAAGTTTGTCTAAAAATGGCAACATTATTCCAGTAAATCAAATTTTTAATACTGCAAAATTACAATATAAGGAAATGTTGAATGTGGCAAAAGATTTGTCAAAATATCCTCGAACAACAGCTCGGGACGGTTCCTTAAAATTTGTTAATATAAAAGATTGGACAGGCGGTTTTTGGGCTGGAAATCTTTGGTACATGTATGATTATACAAAAGACGATTTTTGGAAACAAAATGCCATTAAATGGACAAAATCTCTTGAACAGAACCAATTTAATACCAAACATCATGATTTGGGATTTATGATGTATAATAGCTATGGAAACGCCTATAGAATTACTCAGGATTCAACATTAATTCCAGTACTTGTTCAATCTGCCAAATCTTTAATTTCGAGGTATTCGCCCACTGTGGGTTGCATAAAATCATGGGATACTAAAACATCAATCAATGGCAAGCATATTTGGAACTATCCTGTTATAATTGATAATATGATGAATCTTGAACTATTATTCTTTGCATCCGAAAAAACGAAAAATCCAATCTATAGAAATATAGCGATCAAGCATGCCGAGACAACCATGAAAAATGCCTTGAGACCAGATTTCAGCTCTTATCACATGATCAATTATGACGAAATAACCGGGGCGGTTAAGGATCGTAAAACCGTACAAGGATTTTCAGATAATTCACAATGGGCTCGCGGTCAAGCTTGGGGAGTATATGGTTTCTCTCAAGTTTATTTCTATACAAAAGATAACAAGTTTCTAGTAACCGCTCAAAAAATGGCCGATTTTTATTTAGATAATGATAAACTTCCGGCAGATAAAATTCCCTTGTGGGATTTCAATGTAGGCGAAAAAGGATTTGAACCTGAATGGAACTACATACCAATTCAATATCAACCCATACCAAGGGATGCTTCTGCCGCAGCTATTATGTCTTCTGCTTTATTCATGATAAGCGATTATACAAGCAATTTAGCACTTAAAGAAAAATATAGAAACGCAGCAGAATCTATGCTAAAAAGTTTAGCTGGTTCAGAGTATTTAGCAGCGCCAGGTACTAATAATTGTTTTCTTTTAAAACACTCTGTTGGATATATGGGAGTACATTCAGAGGTTGATGTTCCTTTAATTTATGCCGATTACTACTTTTTAGAAGCGCTATTGAGATATAATAAACTAATAAAAACCTAACCAAATTAATAAACCAATGAAAAAAGAATTCAGAAAAAAATGGATTATTTGTAAGATTGTTTTCAATTTACTTCTTACGATATTTATTTTATCTCCTAAGGAATGTTTTGCCTACGACGTGAAAGTAATAAACGCGCAATTACAACAAAAAAATTCAGTAAAACCGCCTAGGATAATAACTGGGAAAGTCATTGATATTGCGGGAGCTCCAATTCCGGGAGTAAATGTTCAGTTAAAAGGAACAAAACTAGCAACTCAAACCGATTTAGATGGAAATTATAAGCTCACCATTCCTGAGAATGTAACCGCAAATGTCATAGAGTTTAGCTATTTAGGTTTTAAGGATAAACAAATTGTAATTGGTAAAAGCAACAATTATGATATTGCACTTATTACTGATGTGAATACATTAAATGAGGTTGTAGTTATAGGCTATGGGTCTGTTGCAAAAAAGGATCTAACGGGCGCAGTATCTGCTGTAAATGTTAAAGATTTGCAAAGAGCTCCAGTACTATCTTTTGAACAGGCGCTTGCAGGTAGAGTTGCTGGAGTGCAGGTTACATCCACCGATGGACAACCAGGTGCTGGTAATTTTAATATTGTAATTAGAGGTGCTAATTCTTTAACTCAAAATAGCGGACCATTATATGTTGTAGATGGATTTCCATTAGAAGATTTCGATGCGCAATCCTTAAATCCCCAAGAGATTGAATCTATAACAGTCCTTAAAGATGCTTCCTCAACAGCCATTTATGGGGCAAGAGGGGCAAATGGTGTTATTGTTATTGAAACTAAAAAAGGTAAAGAAGGGGCTCCTACAATTGAGTATAGCACCAATATTGGTGTGAATAACATTACTAAGAGGTTGCCTATGATGGATGGTTATGAATTTGTAAAATATCAAATTGAAAGAAACGGTCTCTCGAGCATCGTTGGTTATACTCCTGGCGATTTAGATCCAACTAATCCCAGATACGTATCAGGAGGGCTAACTTTAGAAAATTATCGTAATTTACCTTATATTGATTGGCAGGATCAACTATTTAAACAAGGACAAACACAAATTCACAATATTTCGATTAGGGGTGGTAATCAGGGTACTAGGTATTCTTTATCAGGATCAATGTACGATGAAACTGGAGTTATCAGCAATTCAGGAGCCAAAAGATATCAGGGAAGGTTAAATTTAAGACAAAACCTTACTAAAAAACTTACGGCTTTTGCCAATATCAATTATTCCCATAATTTTTCAAATGGGCAAAATGTTTCAAGCGGGGGACAAGGTGCAAACTCTTCAAGTTTCTTATTATATGGTGCATTGGGTTTTAGACCAGTACCTTTTGCTGGTAAAGATTTGCAAGATTTGGAAGATGGACTTTTTGATCCAGATGCTGTTGATTTAGCTAATGAAGTGCGAATCAATCCTTTTCAATCTGCTCAAAATGAATTAAGAGAAGTAAGAACAAATCAAATAGTTAGTCAAGCATTTTTAGAATACAATTTTTCAAAAAGTTTATCTCTGAAAATACAAGGTGGATTAAGTAATTTTGAAAACAGGACGGATCAATTTTACAATTCTAAAACTTCAAGAGGTAGTTCATTAATGCCCTTTAATGATAGAGGAGTACAAGGATTTATCAATTTCTCTAAAACAAATACCATTAGCAATGAAAATACATTGACGTATAAAAAAATAGTAAAGAAAATCCATAATATTAACCTTGTGGCAGGATCTTCTTTGCAGGACGTGAAAGTAGAAAATTTTGGTCTATCAAGCTACAATATCCCTATCGAATCATTAGGGATTAGTGGTATCGACTTAGGAACTCCAAATCCTAATCAATCTTCTCAATCCCTAAACAAACTGCTGTCTTACTTTGGAAGGGTAAGTTATAATTATGCGGGGAAGTACTTCTTCACTGGTACATACAGAGCAGATGGATCATCAAAATTTGCTACAAACAATCGATGGGGTTATTTTCCTTCTGCCGCTCTTTCATGGAAAATGAGCAAAGAGAAATTTATGAAAGACCTTAAATTTGTGTCTGAATCAAAATTAAGGCTTTCGTATGGTGAATCTGGAAATAATCGCGTTAGTGATTACGCTTATTTACCTTCATTTAACTTTCCGGTTAGTAATTCATATTCTTTTAACAATGGTACGCCACAATTAGGGGCTGTTCCATTAGATTTGAGTAACGATAATTTAAAATGGGAAACCACACGATCCCTTGACATTGGTTATGATTTAGAACTTTTTAATAGTAGGGTTATTTTAATCGTGGATTGGTACAGAAAAGTTACAGATGATCTTTTATTAAGAGCAGAATTACCTCATACATCAGGTTATAACAGTGCTTTTAGAAATATTGGAAGTATAGAAAATAGTGGATTTGATTTTACATTAAGTACTGTAAATGTGAAAACAGATAAATTTGAATGGACAAGCAATTTTACCATCAGCGCTAACACAAACAAAATATTAAGTTTAAGTAATAATCAAGATAATATATTAACTTCTTTGAACTGGGATTTTACTTATAGAAATAATTTTAATTACGTTGCTAAAGTTGGGCAACCTGCGTCACAATTCTTCGGTTACATTTTTGATGGGATTTATCAAACTTCAGATTTTGATGGTGCTGCAGGGAATTATGTTCTTAAACCAGGCATACCAAATAATGGTGATCTTAGGAGTATAATTAAACCAGGGGATATCCGCTACAAAGATATTAATGAAGATGGAGTTGTTGACGCTGCCGATCAAACAGTTATTGGACGCACACAGCCAAAACATTTTGGGGGGCTAATGAATACTTTCTCGTATGCAGGCTTTACATTAGGGGTATTTATGCAATGGTCTTACGGCAATGAAATTCTTAACGCAAACAGACTATTTTTTGAAGGAAGTAGATCAGCTAGTCTTAATCAATTTGCAACTTTTGCGGACAGATGGACACCTACTAATCCAAGTAATACCTTGCCTGGTGTTCTTGGAAGAGGACCAGACGGCATCTACTCTAGCCGTGTAATTGAAGATGGTTCCTTTTTAAGGCTAAAAACAGTTACTCTTGACTATAATCTTACAAAAAAAGTAACTGATAAATTAAAATTAGGAGGAGTTAACCTATCTGTTTCGGCGCAAAACCTTTTTACTTGGACTAAATACTCGGGCTTTGACCCAGAGGTTTCTGTTAGAAACTCTACGCTAACACCGGGATTCGATTTCTCTGCTTATCCAAGAGCACAAACAATAGTATTTGGTATTAAAGTTAAAATTTAAATTATATGAAAAAGAAGATTTTATCAATATTTGTTATTGCAATTTTTAGTTTATGTTCTTGCAGCGATTATTTAGATACAAAACCTTTAGATTTTGTTTCTTCTGTTAACTATTATCAAACGGAGGCTGAATTAAATACTGCATTAAATGGGGTTTATGAACAGTTAGGGAATAATGCACTCTACGGAAATTTATTAGTTGGGGTTACTCAATTAGATGGAGACGAAGGATATTATGCTAGAGATAATATTTTTGCAGGTCCTTTTGTAAACAATGTAGTTCCTTCAGATCCAAACATTACAGCATCTTGGCAGGCTTGCTATGCTGGTATAAACAGGGCAAATTTATTGTTAGAAAACATTGGCAAAGCAACAAGCATAACAAAAGTAAATAGAGATGCTATTGAAGGCGAAGCACTATTCTTGAGAGCCTATTATCATTTTGTATTGGTTAGTAATTATGGCGATGTTCCCTTAATTTTAAATTCTCTTCCTAATGCTGAAAATACCGATATTGCACGTACCTCTGCAAAACAAGTGTACGACAAAATAATTGAAGATATGACTACCGCCGAAACTAAGGTAAAACCAATAAATGTCATAGGATTTGGTGGTCGAGTAAGTCAATCTGCGGTTAGAGGAATACTGGCAAGAGTATGCTTGTCTGCAGCTGGTAATCCTATTAATGACACTAAAAGATATGTAGAGGCTAGAGATTGGGCAAAAAAAGTAATGGATGATAGTCAAGCTGGACACCTTTTAAACCCTGATTTCAGTCAAGTTTTTATCAACTATGCACAAGATAAATATGATTATAAAGAAAGTATTTGGGAGGTAGAATTTTGGGGGAATGCAGCATCTGGATATGTAGAAACAGGTAGGACTGGATCTAATAATGGAATTAGAACTGGAAATGAGCTTGTTGGCTATGCCTATGGTTTTGTTAAAACAACTGGAATATTATTCAATAAATTTCAAAAAAATACAGACGGGACATCACCAGATTTAAGAAGAGATTGGTCTATTGCACCTTTTGCATACGTAAGCAATACTGTAGCAAAACTTAATTATACAACAACACAAGTTTTTCAAAGAGATTGTGGCAAATTTCGTCGAGAGTACGAAATTGTTTCGCCTAAAGATAAAGACAGAACGCCTCAAAACTTCCCTCTTCTTAGGTACTCCGATGTTTTGTTGATGTTTGCAGAAGCTGAAAATCAAATAAATAGTAGTCCAACAGAGGCGGCATATACAGCAATCAATCAAGTAAGAGCTAGGGGTTATGGGAAATTATTGGATGGAGCAACAAATCCAACCTCAGCAAATTTAGCAGGTTTAGATGGAAGCAGTTTCTTGCAAGCTATACAAGACGAGCGTATGCGTGAACTATCTTTTGAATCTTTAAGGAAACGTGATTTAGTGCGCTGGAACACTTACTTATTTGCACAAAAACAAGTTCTAGCAGATTTTAGCAACGCTCCGGCGAATTTAAGATTTGGAGCATTAGGTTTTAGAAATGCTAGCGCAAGAGATGTTGTATGGCCAATACCTTCTCGTGAGATGGGTTTAAATAAATTGTTAACACAAAATACTGGTTGGTAATTAAATAAATACAAAAAAATGAAAAAAATATTTATATGTTTATTAGGGTTTATTGCCGTTGGTTGTACTAATGACCTGATGGTAGAACAGCCTCAATTTGAATCAAAATTAGAAACACCCGATGATGTATTTGCAAATAAGGAAACCAAATTTTTATTTAATGGGAAAGCCGATTTAATTACTTTTTATTCTGGTGAAATATTGAATGATTATAAGTTTAAATCTGGCAGAATTATCGAAAAAGGGCGGGTTTCACTTTCTTTTGATAGTAAAGTTAACTTTGGAACACAGGCTAATCAACTTTCTGTATGGGCATCAACAGATTTTGACGGAACTTATAAACTTAGTAATGTAAAAGCCGCAACATGGGTTGATATTACCAACAGATTTACTTTAGGTTCCGTAAGAGATGTCTATTTAGCTACTTCAGCAGATATTAGTGATTTAGTAGAAGATAAAAAACCAATTTACATTTCCTTTAGATATCGTGCTCTACCCCAAGCGACTAGTGGTGCTGCTAGGATTTGGTATGTACAAAATTTTAATGTTAAAACAGCAACATCAATTGGATTGATAGATCTAGCTAGCTATTCGACTGCTGGATTTCAATTAGTTCAAGAAGGAACGATAATCGATCCTGGCAGAGCGAGTATCGGCGCTGCTAACATTCAATTTGCAGGTAACCTTTCGGCTGCGGGTAAAGAAGTTGAAATAAATTGGTATGCTATTACCAAAGCAATTGATGCAAATGCTAAAGATTTAGGACCTGATAAGGGTATTGCTATCAAAGCATTTTCCAATTCTTTTCCTACGATTTATACTTATAAATATGCTAGTCCAGGAACTTATACAGCTACCTTCGTAGCTCAAAATTCGACCATTTATGGAGACCAAAAAGTAATTAAAACCGTTGAAGTAGTAGTGAAATAAATGCTTTTACAAGTGTATATGCTTGTTTAGTGTAAATTGTATTTTATTTTACAAACTTATTCAAGGTTTGGATCCCGTTATAACTTCCGCCTTGTTAGATTCCTTAGTTATCATATAAGGGCTTAAAAAAGTCAATTTTACTGTAGCCAAATCAATATCGTTTAGTTAACATTTTTAGCCGTCTCTTCGAGTGATTCCGCTTTTGGACGGGATTGTATCGAGAAGCCTTTAATAATAGAATTCTCGATACATTTTATTAAAAAAAGCTATCGCATTTTTTAATAAAACAATCGAATAGACGATTACGAGTCCTTATCTAGACGACATTGGTAGCCAAATGGACAAAACTTAATGTGAAAAACAAAATTTAATATTCATAAAACAAAAAATGAAAAAAAGATTATATCTTTTATTAGGACTTTTATCGATTGTAATTACAGTATCATCACAATCAAAACAGGTAAATACAATTAATAACAATTGGAAATTTCATAAAGAAATTTCGAAAGTTGAAAAAAGTGAAGCAGTAAGTGATATATTCTCTCTTGATTCTCTTTATTGGGAAACCATCAACATTCCCCATACCTGGAATAACATAGACGCTACAGATGATACGGCGGGATATTTTAGAGGTGTTGGTTGGTATAAAAAAAGTATTCGGATTGAAGCAAAGCAAAAAGGAGATGACACTCAATATTTGATTTTTTTTGAGGGTAGCAATCAAGTTACAGATGTTTATGTAAATGGCGAATGGGTAGGACAACATAAAGGTGGATATTCTCGATTTCATTTTGATATTACCTCATTTTTAAAGTACGGTGAAAAAAATGTTTTGACAGTAAAAGTTGACAATAGTCATAACGAAAGCATCCCGCCATTATCTGCAGATTTTACATTTTTTGGAGGCATTTACCGTGATGTCTTTCTGATGAAACTCAACTCCGTTCATTTTTCATTGGATGACTACAGTTCTTCGGGAGTTTATATCACTACACCAGAAGTTTCTAATGATAAGGCCAAAGTTCAAGTTAATTCTTTGTTGAGTAATGAGTCGAATGAAAACAGATTGATTTATCTAATTAATCGCATTGTTGATAGAGATGGTACTATCATTTCAGAAAAAACTCAAAAAGTAAAACTAAATAAAAACTCAAAAAGCATTTCGTATACGGAAACCTTTTCCATAAATAACCCAAAATTATGGTCACCTGATAGTCCTTATTTATATCAAGTACTATCTCAAATAAAGGATGCTAAAACTGGCGATATTATAGATGAATCTATGCATCCGTTGGGACTTCGATGGTTTAAATTTGATCCTCAAAATGGTTTTTTTCTAAATGGAGAACATCTCAAACTTATTGGAACAAACAGGCATCAGGATTTTTTAAACAAAGGAAATGCGTTAACAGACGAAATGCACATACAAGATTTGCGTTTACTCAAAGAGATGGGGGGTAATTTTTTGCGAATTTCACATTATCCGCAAGACCCGACGGTGCTTGAAATGTGCGATAGGTTGGGAATTTTAGCTTCGGTAGAAATTCCCATTGTGAATGCTATTACCGAATCTGAAGCGTTTTCTGAAAACTGTCTTTTTATGGCAGAAGAAATGGTGAAGCAAAAATTTAATCATCCTTCATTGATAATTTGGGCTTATATGAATGAGGTACTCTTGCGACTCCCTTTTAATCCAAAAACTGAGAAAGAACGTTTTGATATATATGCCAACAATGTTGCAAAATTAGCTAAGAAAATCGAAAATAGAATAAGAACTATAGATCCTGATAGGAATACAATGATTCCAAATCACGGCGCTATTGACTTATACAAGAATGCTGGATTAACAGATATTCCAATGATTTTAGGATGGAATTTATATCAAGGCTGGTACAATGGTACATTTATGGATTTCGATAAAAATCTTGATAAAATTCACAATCTTTTTCCTGACAAATCAATTATAGTAGCAGAATATGGCGCAGATGTTGACAATAGATTACATTCATTTAATCCAGAACGATTTGATTACACGGTAGAGTATGGTAATATGTATCATGAGCATTATCTAAAGGCTATTATGGCAAGGCCATTTATTGTTGGAGCAAATATTTGGAATTTAAACGATTTCTATTCTGAAACAAGAGGGTATGCCAAACCACGCACTAATTTAAAAGGTATCACAACTTTGGACAGGGAAAAAAAAGATACTTGGTGGTTGTATAAGACAGCACTTTCTAACGAACCTATAATAAGGTTTGGTCAAAATGAATGGAAAATAAGAGGAGGAATTGCCGATGCTAGAACCAACTATTGTACCCAGCCAGTAACGGTTTACAGTAATGGAAAATCGATTCAACTTACCCACAACAATGTGCTTTATACTGCCGATGTACTTAATAATATTGCACATTTTTCTCTCCCTTTTGTATACGGAAAAAACAGGCTTATAGCTAAAAGCACTATTAATGCTAAAGAATATATAGATGTTATGGAAGTAGATTTTAGATTGGCTCCTAATAAATTTTCAGAATTCAAAGCCGATTTCTATGAATTGAATGTGCTTCTTGGATCAAAACGAATTTATGAAGACCGTATTAAAAATCAGGTATGGATTCCAGAACAAGAATATGTTCAAGGAAGTTGGGGCTACATAGGCGGAGAACCCTATAGAACTAAAACAAATTTTGGGAGTTTGCCGAGTTCAGAATTGGATATCATAGATTCAGAAGACGATCCCATATACCAAACACAGCGTGTCGGAATTAAAACATTTAAACTTGATGTCCCAAATGGGAAATATGTCATCTCCTTGCATTGGGCAGAGCTCGAATCGAATATTAAACATGAAAAGTTAGTATATAATTTAGGAGATGATAAAGTAGCAGAAAATGCTTCTCAACGTGTTTTTGATGTTTTTATTAATAAAAAATCTGTAGAGAAAAATCTAAATCTTGCTAATCAATATGGTGCCGAAAGAGCAGTTTCAGAAAAATATGAAATATTGGTTTCAAATGGAGAGGGAATTAGCATAGATTTTGAAGCTATAAAAGGGTTGCCTGTATTAAATGCTATTCAAATTAGAAAGATTTTGTAACTGAAAAATAGAATTTCAAACGATAAAAATCATAAAAGAATTTACTTAAATGACGCACACAAGAAAAATATTTGTATTTTTTGTAGTAACTCTTTTTTTTAGTTGTGGTAGTAAAGTTATTACTAAAACATCTCAGATAAAACCAAATGTTTTATTGTTGTATATGGATGATTTACGTCCAGAATTAGCAACTTATGGAAAAACCCAAATTATATCTCCAAACATTGATAGATTAGCTTCAAAGGGAGTTAAATTTACTAATGCCTATTGTAATGTACCTGTTTGTGGAGCCTCTCGAGCTAGTATGCTAACAGGTATGTTGCCTACAAAAAATCGATTTATCGATTACAAGACTTATATCCAAGAGGAAACACCAAATGCAATAACCCTGCCTCAATTATTTAAAAACAATGGATATGTTACCATCTCTAATGGGAAAATCAATCATCACCTAGATGATAGAGTTTCTGATTGGGATCAAATGTGGCGACCGTATGCTTTTGATAAAAATAATTTGGGTTTATCACCAAATGATTATTGGAATTCAATTTGGAAAGATTATCAACAACCAGATAATGTTGCAAAATATAAAGCTACAGGAAATGGGCCAGCTTATGAAAATGCGGATGTTGCAGACTCTGTTTATGTGGATGGCTTGGTTACCCAGAGGATGATTCGGAATTTAAAAATGTTGAAGAAATTAAATAAACCATTTTTTTTAGCGGCGGGACTTCTTAGTACTCATTTGCCTTTTAAAGCGCCCAAGAAATATTGGGATTTATACCAAAGAAATAAAATAAAACAACCAGAGAACTATAATTATATTCCAAAAGACGCCCCTTTGGTGAGTATTGGTAATTCGGGTGAATTGCGATACTATACTGGCATTCCCAAACAAGGACAAATTTCGGACAGTACAGCTGTAAACTTAATACACGGATATTATGCTGCAGTAACGTATGTAGACGCTTTGATTGGTCAGATTTTGAATGAATTAAAAGTTCAAAAACTCGATAAAAACACTATAATTGTTTTAGTAGCTGACCACGGATTTAATTTACAAGAACATACACAGTGGGGAAAATACTTGAATTATAATTCTTCAACTCAAGTACCATTAATTATTTACAATCCATTTACAAATGATAGCGGATCAAGAAATGCTTTAGTACAATTGGTTGATGTTTATCCGACATTAGCTCAATTATGTGGTTTGAAATTGCCGGAAAATCAATTAGAAGGAATTAGTCTAATACCTGTAATAAAAAATAAAAATTTTAAAGGAAATGAACATATTCTTATCAAAAGAGGAAATGGATTTACTTTAAAGACCCCTGATTTTAGTTATACTGAGTATATTTTAGCCAAAGACAATTCGATAACTGCATCTATGTTATATGATCATCGGATTGATAAAAGTGAAAATGAAAATGTTGTTAACGTTCCAAAATATGCTGATATAGTTATTAAATTACATAAAAATTTGCACACTGCTTATAAAGAGAATATTGAAGGGAAAAAATAATATAAAGTCTATTTCAAGGAAAGCTTCTGTCATAATCACAAGTAGTTGAAAGATTGGTTTGGCATCGGTAATAAAGTTTAATGATTGGAACTAAAAATACAAACAGCACTTAAATTAGATACAATTGACATTATCTGCGCTCGGTAATTGAGTTAATTTTACAAAACACAATTAGAAACAACCAAATTTAATTTTAAACCAATTAATTGCTTTTATTAAGATATTAGCCCAAAAAAATAATGAATATGAGAATTAGGATAATTTTATGCCTTTTAATTTTAGTAGCTGTAAATGGATCAGACCTTTATGCTCAGAAGAAATCTCCAAATATAGTTTTGATCTATATGGATGATATGGGTTATGGTGATTTAGGATGTTTCGGGGCAACTGATTATGAAACTCCAAACATAAACCAAATGGCAACAGAAGGAATGCGGTTTACTAATTTCTTAGCACCACAGGCGGTATGCTCTGCGTCAAGAGCTGGGCTACTAACTGGTTGTTATCCTAACCGAATAGGCTTGGCTGGAGCTTTATTTCCTGATAGTAAAAAGGGAATAAATACGTCTGAAACTATGATGGCTGAATTATTTAAACAAAAAGGCTACACTACCGCAATTTTTGGCAAATGGCATTTGGGTACTGAAATGCCATTTTTACCACTTCAGCGAGGATTTGATGTTTATTTTGGCTTGCCGTATTCTAATGATATGTGGCCTTATGGTTCTGGCGGTAAAGTACCAGAATCGAAAGCTTCTCAATCTCAATTTGGTCCTTTGCCTTTAATGGAAGGTAATACTAAAGTTGGTATAGTCAGCACGATGGAAGATCAATCACGTTTAACTGGATTATTCACAGAACGCGCGGTGCAGTTTATCAAACAAAATAAGAAAAAACCTTTTTTTCTCTATATTCCTCAACCTATGCCACACGTACCACTCGCCGCTTCTGAAAAATTTAAGGGTAAAAGCGGAGCAGGTGTTTATGGTGATGTTATGATGGAACTAGATTGGTCGGTTGGCGAGGTATTGAAAACGATTCGAGAGCAAGGATTGGAGGATAATACATTGATTATTTTAACTAGCGACAATGGACCTTGGCGGAAATTTGGTAATTGGGGTGGCTCTAGCGGTGGATTACGAGAAGGAAAAACTACAGTTTTTGAGGGAGGACAGCGAGTGCCTTGTGTGATGAAGTGGAAAGGAAATATTCCTGCAGGAGTAGTAAATAATAAGTTGGCTTCTTCCATTGATCTTCTTCCAACGTTCGTTGCAATTTGTGGTTTAAAAATGCCTGTTAATAAAATTGATGGGGTAGATATTACCGATTTGTTCAAAGGAAAAGCGAAGTCGAGTCCACGACGTAATTTCTATTACTATTTTGATAGTAACGCACTAAAGGCAGTAAGACGTGATGATTGGAAGCTAATGCTACCGCATGATTATTTTACCTATGAAAAGGACTTAGTAGGTAAAGATGGTGTTCCAGGAAAAACAACTAAGATCAATTTTCCGATGGCACTGTATGACCTCAGACAAGATCCAGGAGAACGATATGATCTTCAAGAATCTTATCCAGAGATTGTGCAAGAACTTCAAAAATTGGCAGAAGAGGCTCGCGCAGACTTGGGAGATGATTTGAAAGCGATAAAAGGTAGTAATCGTCGTCCAGTGGGCATAGTTACTAATTGATTTTCGATGGAATATGAATAGTATTAGTTTAGTATTTCTGATCGTTGTCAAACAAGAGTTTAAAAAAAAATGACACACCATTAGTAGCGTTTTTTTTGTAATTAACAACAAACAAACCCCGAATTTTAATGAAAAATTTAATAAAAAAAACAATTTTGCTAAGCGGCTTTATGTTGCTTATGCTACCATTTACATCGTTAGCCCAACGTATTAATCCACAGGAATTGCAACCAATAAGTGACTTTGAAAATTTTCCAGCAGGAGCAATTTATCAGAACGCAAAACTGAATCCTTCCGAAAGAGCCCGCAATTTAATATCCTACCTTTCTTTTGAACAAAAGCTAAGCTTTACTGGCGGGTACCTTGGTTTTTGCTTTCCGGGCATTAAAAATTTAGGAATTCGACCAGTAATTATGGCCGATGCCTCACAGGGAATCAGATTAGAGTCCATTGCTTCTGAAAAAGAAGTGAGCACCTCGTTTCCGAGTATGCAAGCTTTGGCGGCAACATTTAATCCAGCATTAGCAGGAAGATTTGGAACAGCGATTGGTGAAGAGTGTATGCAACACGGCGTGGATATACTTTTAGGCCCTGGCATTAATATGCAACGATTATCAGAAGGCGGCAGAAATTATGAATACTTGGGTGAAGACCCTCTCTTAACTACGAAAATCGTTGTTCCTTATGTAAAAGGTTTGCAAAGCAAAGGAGTTATTGCTACCGCGAAACACTTTATTTGTAATGATGTAGAATTTATAAGACATATTGTTAGTAGTGATGTAGATGAAAGAACATTAAGAGAATTTTACCTTCCACCTTGGAAAGCGTTGATTCAAGAGGCAGATCTTAAAGCTATAATGACAGGTAATAACCTAGTAAATAGCATACCAAATTCTATGCATCAGCCTTTGATTCAAGATATTTTGAGAGATGAATATGGATTTAAAGGAATTGCAATGACAGATTGGCAAAACACTAATTACTTCCCAAGCTTACAACATCTGGCTGCTACATCTGGCATCTCTTTGCTTATGCCAGAGAACAACACGTTTGTAGATTATATCAAAACCTATTTGATTTTACATCCTGATCAAAAACCGAAAATAGAAAAGCAATTAGATGATATGATTTTTTCTAATCTGTACACTTTCTTTGAAGCAGGAATTTACGATAGAAATCCGGTTGATAAAACTATGTTATCAAAGATAACGGAGCACAAAATAATAGCACAAAAAACCGCAGAAGAAGCCATTTGCTTGTTGAAAAATGAGAATAGTATTTTACCTATTGCTCGAAACAAGAGAATTTTGTTGACCGGTAAACCCGAGATATTTACAGGTGAAGGCGCTGGTTATGTTGCAGGTTTTGATCATATAGATTTTGCTACGGCACTAAAACAAGAGTATGGAAAACAATTAACTGTTTCTGAAACCCCAACAGACGAGCAAATCAAAAATGCAGATGTTGTTATTTATAGGTTAAGTAAAGACGCTGGCGAAGGATATGATATCCCCTTCGAAGGTCCTGATTCTGCTCATAATGATATTAAAAATAGCTGCAAATTAAACGCTAATGTCGTTGTGTTAATCAGCTCTGCAAATGGGTTGGAATTACCTTGGTTAAATGATGTAAAAGGCATATTATGGACTTTTATGTTGGGACAAGAGAGAGGAACAGCATTGTCTAAAATCATTAGTGGTAAAGTAAGTCCTTCGGGCAAATTACCTTTTACTTTAGAAAAATCTTTTCAAGATAGTCCAGACCCTGATTTTAATTTTTTAGGGGGCAAACCTTATTGGAAAGGTGCCAATAGTTATTATAAAGAATATTGGAAAGGAACTACTCCCAACGCTACTTCCGGGATTTCAAAATTTGTACAACCGCATCAGTTGGTGCATATGCCATATTCAGAAGGAGTATTTGTGGGATATAGATGGTATGAAAAATATAAAAAGCCTATACAGTTTCCCTTTGGCTATGGTTTATCTTATACAAAGTTTAGTATGAGCGATTTGACATTTTCATCAGATAAATTGAAAGAAAAAGACAGTATTCAGATTGCGGTAACGATTAAAAATACTGGTAAAATGTACGGTGCCGAAGTAGTTCAATTATACGTTTCAGATTTAAATACAAAAATTCAGAGACCTGTTAAGGAACTGAAAGCCTTTGAGAAAGTATTCCTAAAACCAGGTGAGCAGAGAAAAATTATATTCAATGTTTCAAAACAAGATTTATTAGCCTATTGGAGCAATGAAAATCACAAATGGGAAATTCAAGATGGTGCTTATCAATTTTTGGTAGGCAGTTCTTCAGCAACTATTGAGTTAAAAAAAGATTTTATTTATGGTTCAAATCAATAGAATAATTTTTTTACTACAAAAAAGGCTTTGTCATTACAAATAGCCTATAAATTGGATACAAATGACTCGTTGTATGATTCATGAATCCTATAATTTTGAACTGTAAAGTAACACACTTTTTCTTTTAAACTGTAAACTATAAATAATTTTAAAAACAACAACTATGAAAATTTTAAAAACATTAAGTCCTGTAGCTCTAATTTCAATTTTGAGTTTTACTCTTTATTCTGTTTCTTCTCCTACTACAGTAGCTGATAAAACAATTAATCCAACCGATGATTCTTATATAATGGGAGGTACAAATGGGGAAACAAACTATGGTAGTGAACAAAATTTAATTATAAGGAATAATCCTAATATAAGTGGATCAAGAAAGACTTACCTTAAATTTGATGTAAAAGGGCTTAAAGGGATACAAAAAGCAGTAGTTAGACTCAATGTTAAATTTGGTACAGGACTTTCGATAACTGCTTGTCAAACAACAGATTCTTGGACTGAATCAGCAATTACTTGGAACAATGCCCCAGTAGCTGGAGCTAGTCTTGGCACTGTTGCTATCGCTGGTCGAGTTTATCACGAATGGGATGTTACTGATTACGTTAAAAGTGAGGCTACAGGAGATGGAATGGTGAGCCTAATATTTCAGGATGACTCGAAAGCTAACATACAATTAGGTTTTGGTAGTAAGGAATTTGCTTCTGGCAAACCAGAATTAGTGATTTCAAGCAATTAGACTTTAACTATTAGTGCCACTTATTCATTTTGATTGATAATGGTTAAAAGTAGTTTTAGAGACAATTAGTTTAAAATAGTTAAACAAGTAAATAATTATAATAAACGTCTAAAGATGGATAAACAGCTTAACTGCTTTTTGTCCATTTTTTTGCTCAACTACCTGCTTAAAAAAAGATAAAGCTATATGCAATTTCATTAGCAAGGATAGTTTTATATTCTTAGCGACAAAGAGTTCATTAGACCTCTAAATTAAATACAAATGACTTGCCATGAGTCTGCTTAAAAAGTTAATTTTATAAAATACATTTAGAATTAACCTAATTCAATTTAATAAGTGAATCGAAATTTTTTGATGCTTTGTAACCTATTTTTTTTGATGGTTACTTTCTGTTGCAAATTGAATGCTCAAGACGGGCTAATAAAAAATTATGTAGCCCCTAAAGAAACGCAATCTTCTTTTGGCAATAGTACTATTTTGAAAAACATAAGGTATGCACCTATTCCAGAGATTGCAACCGATTCAACATCAGACAGAATTTTAGATTTATTTTTACCAAAAATAGAAAGTACTAATAAGCTTCTTCCTGTTTTCTTGTTTATACACGGTGGTGGATTTACAGGCGGAGACAAAAGCGGTATGAATAATCTATGTGGTAAAATTGCATCACAAGGTTTTGCTGTCGTTTCCATCAATTATAGATTATATTTAAAATATAAAGGTGTTAAAGGTTCTTATTGTTCAAGTAATATGTCTAAAGGATTGCCTGAAAATAATTCCTTCCATCCTGTATTGAATGAAGCTATTGCCATAGCCTCAGAAGATGCAATAGAAGCTATTCAGTGGGTAAAGGATAATGCTGTGAAATACCATTTCAATGTTAATCAATTAGCAATAGGCGGAGGTTCTGCTGGAGCAATGACAGCGCTGCATGTAGCTTATATTTCAAACCAAAAAGTGCTTCCCATTAAAGCTGTTGTAGATTTTTTTGGTGGTTTAGAACACACAAAATCAATCACTAATAATAAAATACCGGTATCGATTTATCACGGAGATATAGATGATTTGATAAGTGTTCAATATGCGTATGCTTTAGATAGCAGGATGAAAGAAATAGGCTCTAAGAATTCTGTTTTGAACATTATGGAAGGTAGGGGACATGTCCAATACAAATACATTGAAGAAAATAAAATTCCAGAAATTGTCGCTTTTTTACGTGCGAACCTTTAATAAATGCAAACAGAATTAAATTTTTTAATTAAAGTATTGAATTGGGTTTGAAGAATATTTCTTTACTTGCATCAAAGAAGTGGCAAGTCAAAAAAAATATATCATTTAAAATTCTAATTCCGGCTTCAAATAATTCGTGATGAAAAATAAAGAGAACTACAACATCAAAAGCAATTCGCTATTTATACTCCTGTTTTTTGGAGTTTGTAGTCTGTCTTATGGGCAAACTAAAAGTTTATCTAGTCAAGAAGATGTACTTAAATTTAAAACGAAGGGATTTGTAAACTATCGTGATTTTGGTGCCAAAGCAGACGGAAAAAATAATGATATGTATGCCATTGCTGCTACACATGAATTTGCAAATCAGATTGGAATTAAAGTAAAAGCAGATGACGGAGCCACTTATTATATCGGAGCCGAAGGACCCACGGCAGTAATTCAAACGGATACTGATTTTGGCACGGCTAACTTTATCATTGATGACACTGAAGTCAAAGTTGAAAGTGATCAAAGGCAAAAATCAATTTTCTTGGTAAGCTCCCCTCAAAAACCGTTTAAAATCAAAGAGATAGTATCTTTAAAGAAAAATCAGAATAAAATAAATATTTCTTTACCTCAAACCTGTATTATAAGCGTTACGAATGCCAAGGTAAAACAATATATACGCCTAGGAAATAACCAAAACCAAGGCAGTTCTCTAACGGATATTTTTATAGCTGATAAAAATGGAAACATAGATCCGGAAGCTCCAATTATTTGGGATTTTGACCAAATTACAACTATTACGGCTCAACCTATTGATCAAAAACTATTGACAATTACTGGTGGGATTTTTACTACTATTGCTAATAAAGCTGAATCGAAATACAATTACTACAAACGAAATATAATTGTCAAGCGATCCAATGTTTTGATAGAAGGATTAGTACATTACATCAAAGGCGAAGGTGAAGAAGGAGCACCTTATAATGGGTTTATAACCATTACTGATTGTGCTAATGTCAAGATTCAAAAAGTTACACTCACTGGACGCAAAACGTACAAAACTGTTGGTAATATTGGAGCCTCAGTAAGTATGGGAAGCTACGATTTAAACCTTAATCGGTCCATAAATGTCTCCTTCTTCAATTGCACGCAAACTAATGACATTAAAGACCGTACTTATTGGGGGATTATGGCATCCAATTTTTGTAAAAATATATCTTACGAAAGTTGTACCTTATCTCGCTTCGATGCCCATCAAGGCGTTTTTAACGGTAGTATCCGTAATTCTACAATTGGTCAAGGAGGAATAAACGCTATTGGTTCAGGAAAATTAACGGTCGAAAACACCACAGTTTATAGCAAGAGTCTCATCAACTTAAGGGAAGATTATGGTAGTACTTGGCAGGGCGAATTCATAATTCGTAACTGTAAATTCGTACCTTCCGATGGTAAAAATAAAAGTTTTAGCCTAATAGATGGTATTAATTCTGGTCAGCATGATTTTGGATATACCTGCTATATGCCAGAACGTATAACATTTGAAAATCTTTACATTGACGATTCTAAATTTCAAAAAAACAACTACGGAGGTTCTGTTTTTGAAGATTTTAATTCAGAAATGACCAATGATTCTTATCTAGAAAAATTCCCTTACATTAAAACGAAAGAACTTTTTTTAAATAATGTGACTAGTTCGAGTGGTAAAACGTTAAGAATTAGTGATAATCTTTATATGTTCAAAGATGTAAAGATAATTTACTTGAATGGTAAGAACTGAATATCGAATCAATTTAAAAACTGAATTTTTCAAGAAAATAATAAAAATAAAATAGATTAAAAGTTAAATACAAAAATAAATTATGAAACATCTGATCATTTGCACAATAGCGATATTGATTTTTAAATCAACTGGTTTTGCACAAACCACAAAACACATTTTGTACAAACAAATAGATAAAACTGCTTTGTATATGGACGTAATGTATCCAGCGTCCTCCGATTCCAAGGTGCCTCTCCCAGCTGTTGTATTCTTTTTTGGTGGTGGCTGGTATTCAGGTACTATTAAACATTTTGAGCCTCAAGCTAAATATCTTAATGAAAGAGGTATGATTTGTATTTTAGTTGATTACAGAGTAAGTAGTCGAGATAAAACTACTCCATTCGAATCCTTAAAAGACGCAAAATCAGCGATGAGGTATGTAAGAGCCAATGCCAAAGAATTAGGGATCATTCCTGATAAAATAGTAGCTGGAGGTGGTTCAGCAGGCGGCCATTTAGCAGCAGCGACCGCTTTGATCGAAGGTTTTAATGAAACATCAGATGATTTAAAGGTAAGTTGTATTCCAAACGCATTATTACTATTCAACCCTGTAATTGACAACGGACCTGGAGGTTATGGTTTTGAACGAATTGGAAATAAATATAAAGATTTTTCGCCACTTCACAACATTGTTAAAGGTGCGCCGCCCACTGCGATTTTTATCGGAACGAAGGATACTCATATCCCAGTTGTTACAGTAGAATATTATAAAAAAGTAATGGAAAAAGTAGGAAGCCGATGTGACTTATACCTATTCGAAGGGCAGGCACACGGTTTCTTTGCTAAGCCTGAATATTTTGAAAAGACTATGCTTTTGGCAGACCAGTTCTTAGGATCTTTAGGATATATCAAAGGGGAACCATTAGCGGATAGGATTAAATTCTTTGGCGATACAAAAAAGTGATTATTTGTTACATATAATGACGACAATTGCTGCAATACGAGAGGGTTATTTGTTAAATGGTAGTAGTACTTGAAATGGCAACTGCTTTTCCGGATAAATAATTGGCTTCTAAATAATTGGCAAAAAAAAATACTCTTGCTTGCTTTTTGATTTTGTGGGTGCAGGCCATTGCTTTATTGGAAGCTTGTAGTTCAGGAATTAATGTTGTGAGCGATGGTTTGCACTCACAAAAACGATGAAAACACTTCCTAATTCACGACTAAGTAGCTAAGACCATTTTAAGTTATTAGCGAGACGGAATTGTGTTGTTAAAGATAGATTTTCTACGTGAGGGATATTAGTGGTTTGTGAAGGGCAGCTTTTTGAGCAGCTCACAGAGGATGTTTAAAAGATAGGATACATTTTTTGAGCTGCTCAAGAAGTTGTCCTGGAGCAAACCACAGGAGCGTTGGCCAGGAGTGGCAACTGGAATGTAAAACGTTCTTTTCCCTGCGAACGAAAAAGAACATTAACTTTACCTCGAAAGTAATTAGAGAAATTAAGCCAAAAACCCCTCGTCTGCGCTCGGGATGATAATGAGTTAAGGAATACTTGGACTAAACGAAAGGTTTGTGCAACTGAATGAGATAATAGGTTGATAAAGGTTATTGAATTATAATCTTTAATTTGGCTTCGTCGTGTTCTTTGAAAGCATTACTTAATTCTAATTGCAATTCTACATCTTCCATAGTATTTGCTTTTAATGTTGCACTAAAATCGTGTGCTCGTTGTAGCATTTTTATATACGCTAATGGATCTTGTTGTCTTGTTAATCTTCGTAAAGCTCCTAAATAATCATCACGATATACTGTTGGAATTATTATTCTTGTTTGTACTGCTTTTACCAATTCGGCATTCATCATTACTCTTGCAATTCTTCCGTTACCGTCCAAAAATGGGTGAATTTCACTCACCATAAACATAATGTAAGCTGCTTTTGCAAATGGGTCTGTTAGTGCTTTGTAAAAATCAAAACCTTTTATTAATGTTCCTTTTACTAATTCGAAATCGACAAAAAATGTTTCTCCAGCACGGTTGTTTTTATCTTTAAATACGCCTGGCATTTTTGATACTCTTGCTTCCAAAAGTAATCGATGTCTGTATTGAAGAATGAAAATAAATTCCTCTGGAGAAGTTGGCGTAACATTCATTTCTGTTTTATTACTGACCAATTTATAGGTTCCCAATATGTCGTGTGAATCTTCATCACGATTAAACACTGGTGTATTGGTTTCGATAATGGTTTTTGCTTCGATAACTTCAAATCGAATTCTCTCAATGTAATTTGAAAAATAAGCTTCAAAAAAAGGAAAATTTTGAAAAGCTTTATTGGTTGTATTTCTATCTACAACATTTTTGAATTCTCTTTGTTTTAATTCTAGAAATAATATTTCAAACAAATCGATTCTTGATTGGTCATAAGGATTTCCAAATGCTCGTGCAATGGCTAGTGGAGAAGATAATATTTTTGAAGGTTGTGCAGATAATAAGGCACTAATTAGTTTGTTTAATTTCTCAAAATCAGATTGCATCCCTAATTTATCGGCGATTCCTTTTGCGTTATCTCTAATTTGTTTTAAACCTTCTTCGCCTTTTATTTGTACAATTTTCTCTAATTTATTTTCGAGTTCAGCAATTGTAATTGTTTTGGATTCTGGACCCGATTTTCTTGAGGATTGTAAATTTTCTAAAAAGGTTCTTTCTTGTTGCGAAACAAATAATTCTCCAGAAAATGTATTGTCACCTTCAATTGCTCCAACTCCTTCCATAAAACGGATGGTTATTCCGGACAATTCTATTTTTTGGTGTACATATAGGTAACAAATATTTGTCCTGTGGTAGTTGGTTTAAATTCTATTGCGGAACGATGGCTTAATAATGTGCCCGGATATAATTTACCCAGAATAGAAAAAATATTCCTTTTGATAATAACTTCATCCGTATCAATAAAGTTGGAAGTGAAGATGCGAGGTGCAATTTTTTTAATTTTACCTGTACTTTCAAGCAAAGTAATTTGTTTTCTTACTTTTTTATCGATCGAAGAATAGATAATTTCTTGAAGGTGTGTTGGGACAAAATTTTCCATTAGCGGGACTATATTATAGCAAAACTTTGCTTTATTTTCCACTAAAAAGTATTTATTGGGCTTTTTTTTCCATTATAAATGAATACTGGGGTAGGAATGGGTATTTTTTTCCAGAACACATCATTAGCATCCACAGAAGCAGTTGATTGTGTTATTTAAAATTGATATAGGTGAATTCAAGTTTATACAACTTTGAAGTAGCTAAATCAGGCAACTTGTCTTAAATTATACGTATTGTGATTATTTTGAAACCCTTTAAGTATTTTGATTCTCTACTTTTGGCAATGCTGTTTTTTAATTAACCACTTTTTTGTTTAGTCTTGTTATTACAAGTATATAATTGATTGCACAATGACAACAACACAAAAAGAAATATTTAAAAACGGAAACTCATTTTCAGATGGAAGAGGATTTGGACGCCAGTTTAATTTATTGCTAACGGTAATGGTATTTTATATTATATTGCATGCGATTTATTAAAAATAGATGTCAAGGACTTTTCCCTTTGAATACATTATTTCTTTTAATAAACCTTTTACTAATTTACAATTATGACTTCAGAAAGTTCAAAAACCAATTGGGGACAATTTATTCCCCTAGTTACCGTCTTCTTCTTTTGGGGATTTGTTGCAGCGAGCAACGATATTTTAATTCCAGTTTTCAAAAAAGCATTTGATTTAACCCAAGGTCAAAGCCAGTTTGTATCCATCGCTTTTTATATCTCTTATACCGTGGGCTCCTTGATATATATGGGGATTTCTTTATTAATTGGAAAAGATTTAGTCAACAAAATTGGCTATAAAAACGGACTAGCCTTAGGTTTAGTCATTTCGGCATTGGGAACTTTGTTATTTTATCCTGCAGCTAATACGGGTTCTTATCCTCTAATGCTTGCTGGGTTGTTTACTGTTGGTTTAGGATTTTCTTTGCAACAAACCGTTGCCAACCCATTAGCCATTGCTTTGGGGCCAATAAAAACGGGTTCACAACGATTGACCTTGGCGGGCGGAATCAATAATTTTGGAACTACAATCGGACCGCTAATCGTAAGTTTTGCCATATTTGGGGCAGCTGCTACAGGAAATACTGATATGAGTATCGAAAGTGTAAAGATTCCTTATTTAATATTAGGATTGGCCTTTTTAGTAGTAGCCGTATTATTGAAATTTTCTTCTTTACCCGAACATCCTGAAACGATAGTGGAATCTGCAGAAGATGCAGCTTCATCAAAAAATTCTGCATTGCACTATCCTCAATTGCTAATGGGAATGATTGCCATTTTCCTTTATGTGGGTGTCGAAGTTTCCACCGCCAGTAATTTACCAGCTTATATGGAATCGAAATTAGGATTTGCACTTGGTGATATCGCTCCTTATATTTCGTTGTATTGGGCGAGTTTAATGATTGGTCGTTGGACTGGAGCTGTCGAAGCTTTTACAGACGATATGACTATTCAAAAAATGCTTCGGTTTATAGCTCCTTATTTAGCTTTTGGTGTTTTTTTATTGGTAAATGCCATTGCTAAACACGATTTGACCCCGTTCTATATCTATGGATTAATTATATTGGTTTTAATAGCTGCCGATATGGCCAGCAAAGGAAATCCTGCCAGAATGTTACTTATTTTTTCTGTTTTAGGAATAGTTTCATTATTTACAGGAATGGCTACAACCGGAATATTGAGCGTTTATGCTTTCACCAGTGTTGGTTTGTTTTGTAGCACACTTTGGCCTTGTATTTTTACTTTGGCGGTAAGCGGATTAGGTAAACACACCAGTCAGGGCAGTAGTTTCCTGATTATGATGATTTGTGGTGGCGGTATCGTTAGTTGGGTTCAAGGATTTGTTTCTGACAGTATTGGAATTCAAAACAGCTATATTGTTGGGGTAGTATGTTTTGCTTATTTGGCATTTTATGCTTGGAAAGTAAGCGGAATATTAAGAAATCAAGGAATTGATTTCGATAAAAAAATTAGTGGGGGACATTAATTTTTATAGTGAGGTTGTTTGTTGAAATTTCAAATCAGCCTCTCAAATTGATGTTTTTCGAAGTTTAAGATTTTTTTTAAATCTGTTGTTTTTTAGCACTATGATTGTCAGTTAATTGTGTTTTTTAAACTGTTGCACGCGGCAAGACTAGCTTTTAAATTAGACTTAAACTATACTCTTTGTGATTATTTTGAAACCCAAGCTAGATATTGTTACACTACTTTTGAAAAATATATTTTCCTTGATTTCACTTTGAATGTAGAATAAAATAGAAAAATAGATAGGATTGAAATAGTAACAAAATTGAATATAATAATAGAAGTAATGAAATTAATGCTTAGAAATATTTTTGAAAGTAAAGTAGCAGCAATTGTTTTTTTTGCACTGATTGTGGTAAATACTTATGCCCAAGAAACCAATAGTCCCAAAGCTATCGAAAGCAAGATAGACAAAATAATTTCCTCATTAACTTTAGAGGAAAAAGTGGCTATGTGTCACGCGCAGTCTAAATTTAGTACTCCGGGAGTCGAAAGACTTGGCATTCCTGAACTATGGATGTCTGATGGCCCTCACGGAGTTCGCGGAGAAATAAAATGGGACGATTGGGGATATGCAGGTTGGACAAATGATTCTATTACCGCCTTTCCGGCATTGACTTGCTTGGCAGCAACATTCAATACTAAATTAGCAAAAGAGTATGGAATAAGTGTTGGTGAAGAAGCACGTTACCGAAAAAAAGATGTGTTATTGGGACCTGGTGTCAATATATACCGATCTCCGCTGAATGGTCGAAATTTCGAATATATGGGCGAGGATCCGTTTTTGGCTTCGAAAATGGTGGTTCCTTACATTCAGGGAGTGCAACAAAATGGAGTTGCTGCCTGCGTGAAGCACTACGCACTGAACAATCAAGAACAATGGAGAAATAATATCAACGTTGAAGTAAGCGATAGAGCTTTGCACGAAATCTATTTGCCAGCATTCAAAGCAGCGGTCGAAGATGGAAAAGTTTGGTCGATTATGGGATCGTACAACCAGTTTAGAGGTCAGTTTTGTTGTCATAACGATTTATTGTTGAATAAAATATTAAAGAAAGATTGGGCTTTTGATGGCGTTGTAATCACCGATTGGGGAGGAGCACACGACACCAAACAAGCCGCTCTCAATGGTCTGGATATCGAAATGGGAACTGGCACCGATGGTTTAGTCACTTCTACAAAAAACGCTTATGATTCGTATTACTTAGCCAATCCTTTTTTGAAATTAATCAAAAGTGGTGAAATAAAAGAAGACGTTTTAAACGATAAAGTGAGAAGAATTCTGCGGATGATGTTTCGAACCAATATGAATCCGAATCGTGGATTGGGAAGAGTCAATAATCAGGAACATATAGATGTTGCTCGCAAAATTGCAGCCGAAGGAATTGTATTGTTGAAAAACGAAGCTTCATTTTTTCCTATTGATGCTTCCAAAAAAATCACTATTGCGGTGATTGGCGAAAATGCTACAAAATCTATGACTATTGGAGGCGGTTCCTCTGAATTAAAAGCTAAAAATGAAATTTCTCCTCTCGTTGGATTGAAAAACCGATATAAAAATGCTACTATCCTTCACGCAATGGGATATGCCACTGGGCCTTCGCAATATGGGAGGGTTATTCCATCCAAATTAGATGCTAATAAACTAAAACAAGAAGCGATTGAAGTAGCTGCAAAAGCAGATATTGTATTGTTTTTTGGTGGGCTGAATAAAAATCACCTGCAAGATTGCGAAGGAGCCGACAGAAAAGAATATCATTTGCCTTTCGGTCAAGACGAATTATTAAATGAAATTTTAAAAGTAAATCCCAATACAGGTTTGATTTTAGTAAGCGGAAATGCTGTTGAAATGCCTTGGATTTCGAAAGTAAAAGGACTAGTGCAGGCTTGGTATTTGGGCAGTGAAGCTGGTAATGCTATTGCCGATGTAATCAGTGGCGATGTGAATCCTTCAGGAAAACTACCTTTTTCGTTTCCTAAAAAATTAAGTGATAATGGAGCTCATTCCTTTGGGGAATCGGCATATCCTGGCGATGGTATTAATGAATATTATAAGGAAGATATTTTGGTAGGATACCGTTGGCACGACACCAAAAAAATCAAACCCTTATTTGCTTTTGGAGAAGGGATGTCTTACACCAAATTTGAACTTTCAAAAATAGATACAGACAAAAAAGAGTATTCCAAAAATGAGTCCATTTTAATTTCAGGAACGGTTTCGAATACTGGAGCTGTTAACGGTGCCGAAGTAGTACAAGTTTACATAGGTAAAATCAATTCGAAAGTGGCTAGAGCCGAGAAGGAACTGAAAGGATTCCAGAAAGTTGAAGTTCAAAAAGGAGGAAACGCTAGTTTTAATATTTCGATTGACACCAATGGTTTAAGTTTTTATGACGAATCTATTTCCAATTGGAATTTAGAAAAAGGCGATTATATGATTTATATCGGAAATTCTTCGAATACCATTTCAAAAAAGATAAAGATTACCATCAAGTAATGATTCCCTGTGTGAGTCTTAAATAGGGATACAATTTAGATCATTTTAAAAAAACAGATTTTGGTTAGTTTGTTTCTTAAACTCATTATACAATTCAACTTTTGTATGATGGGTTTTTTTTTGGTCGGGTCGTATCCTTATCGACTCAACTAGTATTCTAGTGTATCGCTTTGTTTAACGCTGTAATTTATAGGTATTAACATTAAAATATGTCGATAATTATACTCTTTGCGACTATTATCAAACCTATAATGTTTGTTGAATTGATAATTTTGACAGTATGATTTTATTGATTTGAAAATTTTCTTAACTTTTTTACAATTAACAAAAAAAAAAACAATTATTATGAAAAAACGATTACTTATTCGAAAAAAACAGGCACTGCTTTTTTACAGCCTTTGTTTTATGCTGCTTTGTGCCAATGTTATTCAAGCACAGGATGTTTATACTTGGGTTCCTGGAACGACAGGAAATTGGTCAACAGCTGCAAGCTGGACAAAAGTAGGTACAACTACAACCAACACGACTCCTGGAGGTGCCGGCGGTGGTGGTGATATAGTTGTTATAAACAATGGAACTTGTGCTTTGGATGTAGATGCAGCTATTGCAAGATTAACTGTAGGGTCTTTAGCAATTCCTGCTCAAGGTATTTTGAATATTAGTACTACAAAAACATTAGCCATCACAAATATAGCTTCAAATGCGCCAACAACATCTGCAATTATTTTAGCTGGGGGTAAAATAAATAATACCGGAACGCTTACTGTTACTGCTTCAGCAACTACTGGGACAACTACTCCGATAACGGTTAATAGTCCGCCAAATCTTACGCCAGGTTTAGACTGGGGATATGGTGGAAGTGGTGTTTTGTCGGTAGCGTCAACATCGACAGCGCCAACTCCAGCTGCAACCATTATTAGTGTTAATAATACACTTTTAACAGCAGAAGTTCCTGTGTTCACTTTTAATAACCCCACTTTTACTCTAGCAAATAATTTTTATGTAGTTACAGCGGCGGGGCTTTCAAGAATTAAAATAGGAGGAAGCTTAACGATAAATCCTTCTTCAATAAACAATGGTTTCCTAAATAGTAATAATGGTACTGTTGACGTTTTGGCAGGTGCTACAATCACTGTTGCTTCTAATAATGCTTCTACTGCTGGTTCTCATGCTATGCAGTTTAACGGCGGGATTTTAAATAATTACGGTAGCATTACTTGCACAGGCAATACAGTTTCTACGATGAGATTTCAAGGTAATACGCCAGTTACTTGTGCTTTCAATAATTTTGGAACGTATTCTTCAGATACCAAGGGTTTTGGTTTTTATTCTAATTCAGGTTCCGCTGTTAGTATTACAATTGATAATAAATCAACTGGTGTAATAGTTATTAAAAATTCATCAGCTCAGTCTATAAGATTACAAATGGCAGCAACTAAGTATTTTATAATTAATTCAGGTACTATGAATTTGACTGGCGGGGGATCAACTCCTGCTGCGGCAAACAACGAAATTTTTTCGAAACTTTCTCCGGATCAATCTTCTTTAACAAATTCGGGTACCATTACTTCAAACAATGTTTTTACGCAATTTAACCCGATCGTTTCTTTTCAAGATGCCGCTAATACGGTTACTTTAAATCTTCATAGTTTGGTAAATGGGAATATAATATCATTTTTATCTGTTGCAACTACAACTGGAATAGCGATTAATACTCCTTATTATGTAGTTGGTGCAACGGCAAACACTTTTCAAGTGGCTACAACTCTTAGCGGATCGCCTATTGATTTAGTAACAGATGGAACAGGAGGAGTATTATATGTTGCCCCATTATTAATAAATAATACAGGGACAATAAACTATACGCCAAATATTACAATTACACAAACTGCTTTAACAGCTTTTGCTGCAACAGATACAAACGTTTCAGCTTCTAAATCCTTTGTTGTAGCAGGTACTAATTTAACAGCCAATTTAGCTGTAGGTTTTAATCCAGCTTCAACAGATTATGAATTTTCAACCGATGATTTTGTTACTGCTGGCGTTTCGTCTTTAAGCTTAACTCCAACTTCGGGAACGGTTGCTAGTACAACAGTTTACGTTCGATTGAAAGCGGCTGCTTCAGCGGTTTCTCCATCAGCAACTGTTGCCATTACTTCAGCTTCAGCAACCACAAGAACGATAGCTTTGAGTGGTGTTATAACTTTGAAAACCATTGACAATGCTGTTTCGGGTTTTGCATTGTATCCAAATCCATCAAAATCGAATTCATTCAATGTGGTAATTCCTCAAAGTATGTCTAAAGCTTCACTTACGGTTAGCAATTTGTTAGGTCAAAAATTATTTTCACAAGATGATTTACAATCTGGAGCTACAGAAAGAGTAACCGTTGACAATGTAAATACTGCTGGAGTGTATCTTGTAAGATTAACATCAGAAGGAAAAACAGCAACTACAAAATGGATTGTACAATAATTTAATATAAGGCATTTGCCTGACAAAAAAATATCAAATTAAAGATTGTTATTCCCATTTATTTTACACAAACCTTGCTCAATTGGGCAGGGTTTGTTGTTATTTAAGTACAACTTGATGAATAAATTGCAAGTTTATTTGCTGATTAAAATAAAAGCAATATTTCTAGGAAACACTAATAATGATAAAAATTAAATAATAATGAAGAATTTAAAATTAAATTTTGTCAAAGTACAAAGTTTCAAAAAGACGGGGTTGTTACTATTTCTATTTTTAATCTCTATTGCGGGATATACTCAGGAAAAAGTTTGGTTCAACACTAAATTAGATATGAACAGCCGTATCTCAGCTTTGCTTAAGGAGATGACTTTGGAGGAGAAA
Organism: Flavobacterium sp.; assembly: GCA_043770265.1. GTDB lineage: Bacteria > Bacteroidota > Bacteroidia > Flavobacteriales > Flavobacteriaceae > Flavobacterium. The sequence goes on from JAYVIK010000127.1 coordinate 36,946, forward strand.
ATTTCCCAAACAGTAAACGAAAGTGCTGCAATTCCAAGACTTGGAATACCGGAATACAACTGGTGGAGCGAAGCTTTACACGGAGTGGCACGGTCCGGTAGAGCCACTGTTTTTCCGCAGGCAATTGGGTTAGCTGCAACCTTTGATCCCGTTATGATGGAAAAAATTGGGGACGCTGTTTCTGATGAGGCAAGAGCCATCAATAACCAATTATTAGAAAAGGGGTATGCCCAACGCTTGTTTCAAGGGCTGACGGTTTGGTCTCCAAACGTAAATATTTTTCGCGATCCTCGCTGGGGCCGTGGTCAGGAAACTTTTGGCGAAGATCCTTTTCTTTCTGGAACCATCGGAGCATCTTATATCAAAGGATTGCAAGGACATCATCCAAAATATTTAAAAGTAGCCGCTTGCGCCAAACATTTTGCAGTTCATAGCGGACCAGAGGCTTTGCGTCACGAATTCAATGCCATTGCAAGTACTAAAGATTTGAGAGAAACCTATTTGCCGCAATTTAAAATGTGTGTTGATGCGGGTGTAGAAGCAGTAATGTGTGCTTACAACCGCACCAATAATGAAGGCTGTTGCGGAAGTAACTTTTTGCTACAAGACGTTTTGCTTGACGAATGGAATTTCAAAGGTCATATTGTAAGCGACTGCGGAGCATTAGATAACTTCCATAAAAAACACGGACTTACTGCCAACTCAGCTGAATCTGCAGCTTTAGCACTTAAAAGAGGAGTTGATATTAATTGCGGGGATACTTATACCAACAGCCTCAAAGAAGCCTTCGACAAAAAATTAATAACTATGGCAGACATTGATGCTAGACTTAAACGTTCGTTAAAAACCCGATTTATGTTAGGTATGTTTGATGATGCTAGTGCTAATCCGTATCGAGCTATTGGACCTGAGGTAATCAACAATGATGCTAAAAAGAAATTGGCATTAGAATCAGCACATAAATCAATTGTAATGCTAAAAAACAACAATGCATTACCCTTGGATATCAACAGTAGAAAAATTTTTATGACGGGACCTTTAGCGAACGACAATATGTCATTAGTGGGGAATTACAATGGACTAAGTGGTGATTTCAGAACAATAGCCGAGGGAATAGCTTCAAAGGTATCTCCATCGACCGTAATTGAGTTCCGTCAAGGTGCTTTACTAACCACCCCAAACAAAAATGATATGGACTGGTTTAGCGGTAATGCTAAAAATGCCGATGCTACTGTGGTCGTACTAGGACTTACTCTTTTATTGGAGGGTGAAGAAGGCGAATCGCTTGCTTCTCCAAGCAGAGGAGATATTCTGGATATGAAATTGCCCGAAAGTCAATTGGTGCTTTTACGAAAAATTAGCCAACAAGCAAAAGCAGGCAAAAAGAAAGTAATTACAGTAATTTGTGCCGGAATGCCTCTTGATTTACGAGAAGTAACTGAACTTTCAGATGCTGTTTTATATGCTTGGTATCCCGGAGA
>JAYVIK010000128.1:0-4719 GCA_043770265.1 Flavobacterium sp.
ACTAATTTTATTTCTTTCTAAGAATTCGTGTTATTAAAAACATTTCTAATTCGTGTTTATTAGTGTAATTCGTGGCGGAAATTTTTAAAAGCGAATGCCGTGATTTAGCCTTATAGAAACACCAAAAAAATAATTATATTTGCGCCATCCTCCTAAGGCGGACAAGCAACATAACTACACCACAACACAATGAGTTCAGATTCTAGCAAACGATATGCACAAAGAGGAGTATCAGCATCCAAAGAAGATGTGCACAACGCCATAAAAAACATCGACAAAGGATTATTTCCCCAAGCTTTTTGCAAAATTGTTCCAGATTATTTAACCAATGACGATGCCTATTGCCTCATTATGCACGCTGATGGAGCTGGGACAAAATCGTCTCTGGCGTATATGTATTGGAAAGAAACGGGAGATATTTCAGTTTGGAAAGGCATTGCACAAGACGCTTTGATTATGAATATTGATGATTTATTGTGCGTAGGAGCAACCGACAATATTCTACTTTCTTCGACTATTGGAAGAAATAAAAACCTAATAACTGCCGAAGTTATTTCGGCCATCATCAACGGAACCGAAGAACTCATCAAAGAACTGGCTTCTTTTGGTGTTACGATACATTCCACCGGCGGGGAAACTGCCGATGTAGGAGATATTGTTCGAACTATTATCGTTGACTCTACAGTTACCGCTCGAATGAAACGTTCTAAAGTTATTGATAATGCAAATATCAAAGCAGGAGACGTAATAGTAGGATTAGAATCTTTCGGACAAGCTAGCTATGAAAAAAGCTATAACGGCGGAATGGGAAGCAACGGATTGACATCAGCTCGTCACGATGTTTTTGGGAAATATTTGGCCACCAAATATCCAGAGAGCTACGATGCAGCCGTTCCCGAAGAGTTGATTTATTCAGGACAAGTAAAATTGACCGATGCTGTCGAAAATTCACCTATCGATGCAGGTCAATTAGTGCTTTCGCCAACTAGGACCTACGCTCCAATTATCAAGAAAATCTTGGATAATTATACCTCAAATGAAATTCACGGAATGGTGCATTGCAGCGGAGGAGCGCAAACCAAGATTTTGCATTTCGTAAATAATTTACATATTATAAAAGACAATTTATTTCCTGTTCCACCCTTGTTCAAACTCATTCAGGGGCAATCCAAAACCGATTGGAAAGAAATGTATCAAGTCTTCAACTGCGGTCATCGTATGGAAATTTACGTTCCTGAAACTGTAGCTCAAGATATTATTTCGATTTCAAAATCATTCAATGTCAATGCACAAATCGTGGGTAGAGTAGAAGCCTCCGATATTAAAAAACTGACAATCAACAGCGAATACGGTACTTTCGAGTATTAAAAAATGTTTAAAGTTTAAGATTGATTAGTCCTTGATTATTAAAAAAATTTAACGTCCAACTCCCAACTTCTAACTTCTAACTTTTCTCCAATGTACGAACTACTTTTTTGGCAATATCAAGACGGAATTTACTTGAACCATCATTTGGTTTACGAAGCCTTGGTCGAGCAACAAGAAGTCGAAGGTCTCGAAATACTTCCTGTGACTGTTATCTTGAACAGAATCAAAAGTGTATTTTCAAATTGGGAAAAAGTAGATGAAAACAGTTGGAAAAATACCAAAGGCAAAGGTGCTTTTCAAATCAAAACAACGCCACAAAGCATCCAAATAGATTGCTACGGAACCGAAGGCAAAACGATGAATTTGCTCGCCGATACTTTGGAAGAATTCAAATGTCCACTTTACGATCCACAAATTCCTGTGCGTTACGATGAAATGAATGAATGAATTTAAAAAAATAATCTAAGAAAATCTGCAAATAAAAAGTGTAGAAATCAAGCTTAGATTTGGTAAAATTCCACGATTTAGTTCATAAAAAAAGGCTTTCACGGTGATGAAAGCCTTTTTTGTATTTGATGTTTTTTATTCCAAAGCTTTCAATAATCCTTCAGGAGCTTCTTCGATATACATTTGGTTTTGAATGCCATTTATAGATTTTGAATCCTTAAAAAAATCAAATTCAATGTGTGATTTAGGTTGTTTCATTTTTCCAATTCCCGTAATTTTTGAAATTGCTGATTTTAGTAAAGGCTCTGTTGAGGTACCTAGAACTCCTAAAGCACTTAAGTTTTCTGTTTGTTGAAACGTAGGAGTAAGGCCGCTTTGATAGTCGCCAAAACCGTCTTTGTTTACAATTTTTAAAACCAAAGGTTGCATCGCATACCGATGTTTTGGATTTCTATCTTCTTTTCCAAAAGTAGGGGAGTCATATAAAGTAACAGAACCTACATTTTTACCAACGGTGACATCACCAATTTGAACCACGGTGATATAAGGTTTCAATCCGTTGATTACTAGTTCGCTTGCCGAAGCTGTACTTTTTGAAGTGAGTATATATATTTTTGGCATATTCAAACTGTTGATTGGTGTGGTTCCGATTTTGTCAACAAAATAATTTTTTAAGGATTCAGGGTTGTTTGCAGTAAAATAGGATTCTATTTTAGCATTCCACTGCTGTTTTGAAAATACTTGACCCGAAAAAGAACCAGTAATCATACTTGCCAATCGAGCTGCTGTTTGAACAGAACCACCACCATTATATCTCAAGTCGAGGACTAAATCTGTAATTCCCTGAGATTTTAATGTTCCAAAAGCCTCATTAAGTTTGCTATCATAATTAGAATAGAAGCCATTATACATTAAATATCCAATTTTTTTAGTTCCCGAATTGATTACAGTATTGACTAAAATAGGGTTTTCATCTAAGACAGTTTTGGTCAAAGAAACGGTTTTACCATTAGGCACAATTGCTCCGCCGCTGATATCTGCCATACTTAAAGTGTAGTCATTATTTGAGCCAAATAAAAGACTTTGGTAATTGGTAGTTGTCAGTTGTGTTCCATTTACGGCATAAAAAATTTCACCTCGTTTAATGTTTTTGGTTGAAGCATCAGAATTGGGGATGATATAACGCACCCATCCCACAACTTCAGTTGAACCAGTAGCTTTTAAACTTAAACCAAATTCTACTCCGTTGTTATTAGTAGTTCCTTGAAGTTGCCCTTCTAGTTCTAAATAATCATCGACTATCCAACTGAATCTATCAATAGTTTTATCTACTCTCAAAGCATCAAATAATACTTCTGGTTGTGAATAACCGTTCAAAAAAGTGTTTAATTCATTTTGATTTGCAAATTTAGTGTCGGATAAATTTGACACATCAGCTTGCCATAAGTAATACAAATTCAGTCCTTTCCATACAAAATTTTGGATTTCTAAATTAGCTGGTATGGTTGACACATCATCTTGGTCCTGGCAACTTTGAAAAGCAAATACAGCAATTAATAGTAGTAATAGAGATTTGAAAATTGTTTTCATATTTTGTTTTTGTATTGGTAGTGTAAAAATAGTGTTTTAAAATTTATTCTATATCTTTACTAAAATTTATTTCAACTCCTACTACTAGGTGTGAATTTTAGAATTTAGATAAAATGGCACGAACTTTGTCATTTATTTTGTAAAGATAAAGTTTTTAAAACTTAATTAATAACATCAAAAAATGAAAAAAATTATAATAACATTGGTTTTTTCTATAGTTTCCACTGCTTTTTTTGCACAATCGGTTTTCGATAAATACGATGGTCAAGATGGAGTGGGGTCGATAATAGTCAACAAGAAAATGTTTCAAATGATGGGAAGCGTCAAGGTGGATGCCAATGACAAAGAGACACAAAACTACTTAGAATTGATTAAAAAATTAGATAATCTAAAAGTGTTCACTACATCCAACGCTAAGATTTCGGCAGACATGAAGATTACTGCTGAAAAATACTTTAAAGCATCAGGTTTAGAAGAAATGATGAAACTAACAGATAATGGTAAAAACCTAAAAGTATGGGTTAAAACAGGTGCTTCCGAAAGTCAAATCAAAGAGCTTTTAATGTTTATTGTGGAATCAAACAAAAATAATGAATCGGTTTTGATGTCCTTGACGGGTAATTTCAATATCAATGATATTGCTATTCTAATGAATAAAATGAAAATTCCTGGAGGAGATGATTTGAAGAAAGCTACAAAAGAGAAATAGATCTGTTCTCTAAAATAATAGTAAAACTGCTCCAATTTTGTTTTTGAAGCGGTTTTTTTTATGGTCTTTGTTTTATTTGATTCATTTTTTTCGCAACTCTTTACTGTTTTGTGAAATTTCAGATAATTTATATTTTTTGAATAACATATCGAAATATAATTTTGATTTTTAAAAATGTTTTGAACTGAATAAAGAAATAATACCGATTTAAAACTAAAAAATCCTAACCACTTCATTTATAAGTAATTAGGATTTTATTTTTCACTAAAAAGTGACCACGGCGGGATTTGAACCCGCACGCCCTTGCGAGCACCAGCCCCTCAAGCTGGCAAGTCTACCGTTTCTCCACGTGGCCTAAAATAAATATAGAGACACTGCATTGCAACGTCTCTATATTTTTGTGACCCGACTGGGGCTCGAACCCAGGACCCCATCATTAAAAGTGATGTGCTCTACCAACTGAGCTATCGAGTCATTGATTCAAGAAAAAGCATTTGATAATCACAAATTTTGTGACCCGACTGGGGCTCGAACCCAGGACCCCATCATTAAAAGTGATGTGCTCTACCAACTGAGCTATCGAGTCTTTTTCTTTTCTTGAATGC
>JAYVIK010000129.1:0-4702 GCA_043770265.1 Flavobacterium sp.
TCAATGTTATGAACTATCAGTAAGTGCAATAAAACCCGTTAATATTTACAATGTTCTTCGGATTATTCTTCCAATTATACAATGTTTGGAAGTGGACGCCAATGTCTTTTGCTAACATTGGTATATTTTCTGATAAGAGACGATGTTTAATATCCATATAAATTTTATTGTAATTAGACCATAACAAATCCTTTTTCTCTGAAATATAGTCCATGTATTTTTCATATTTATAGTGAGAATATAAAGAATTATTCGAATATACCCAATTTCCGAATATTATTGATTTTTCTCCAGTGTAACGTATATCCCACACTCCTGAAAGTTTAGTCGTAGAAGATATTTTAAATGGCAATTTCGAAACACAAGAGTCTATAAACGATTTATTTCCCACGAAAGATATTGATAGATATTCACACCCTTCAATATTGGAATAAACTCCGACACACCCATCACCATCAATATATCCCCTAATGAATGATTTGAAATGTTCTTCACACTCAAATTCTGGAAGATTGAATGTGTGAGTTTTTCTAGGAAAAATTCCATACTTGGCCAAATCTTTAACCATTTCTTCCGATGAAATATTTATTTGATGTGCATCCTTTCCGATGGTTTCTGATGTGTAAATTTTATTAGAGCTATTTATAATACTATTGATATACTGTATAAGTTTCAATCCCCGCGATCCACTCTGAGATATGCCCCAAGAATATTTGCTTTTAATACATCCATCCGATGCAATAAGTCCAAGTAACCAAAACATTTCAGAGGTTTTGGTTTTGAAAAAGTGATGATTTACCGTATTTCTGGAATTGAGAATGGTTACATTATTGTCCGTTAAAAACCGTCGAATCATTTTACAATCAAATGAAAATTCTTTACATAGGGATGTAATACTTTTACCATTATTATATGAAGAAATTATATACTCCTCATTCGAATAGAGTTTTTCACACACTTTATTATGTCTAGCGAATGCGGCGGGAAATGCTCCGATTTCTTTATTACAAAATTTACACGTTTTGGTGTCCATATAGTTATTTAGTCAAACGATTACCAATATTAATAATTTACATGAAAAATTTCATACAAAAATTCTTAGAAAGCAACGACCAACAGTTTGTTTATACCCCAACGGTAATAGCTGGTGATAATATGATATTAATCACTCCGAGAGATATGAGCACTAAGTGGACTGAGATGAATCAATATTTTAGAAGTGCTATAATTAATCCTAAAACATTTACATGTTGTTCAATGTCGCTACTAAAATTTGCAAATTGGTACGAAAATCCCGAATTCCAACCTTGGAACACTGAATGGTCGATAACCGGATATCATAAATTAGATGGTTCGACCATAATTTTATCATGTCATAATGGCGAATTTATTGTTAGAACGAGAGGAGTTTCATCAGTCTTGACTCAAGATACTGGAATTGAAGTATATGATTTAATTGAATCCTATCCAAAAATTAAGGAGTTTGTCAGAGACGGTAAACATTCAGTAATTTTTGAGCACACGTCTCCAAATAGAATTATCGTATTAAGGGAACATAATACCCCAACACTTACATTATTAACAGTCATCGATAATGAGACCGGTAGAATGTCCCTCCAAGATGATGTCGATATATACGCAACACTGTGGCATATTGGACGACCTAAACAATATTCATATAACACCATCCAAGAATGTCTATTGGATGTTGATGCTTGGAGAAATTCTGAGGGGGTAGTATTATATTCACCCGATGGTAATACACTTAAAAAAATTAAAGCTAGTCTTTATCTGGAGCTGCATAAATTAGCGACGGGTATAACTAATATTAATCAAGTCATCGACTTATTTCTAACGACGGAAAAATTTACCAAATATGAAGATTTTTACGATTTTGTGAAAACTTCTATGGATTTTGAAATCGCTGAACGCATTAAAGACGATATGTTGCAAATCGTCAACGCCTATAATAAAACACTTGATCAATATGATAAGCTAAAACATGTGGTCGATAATGTTCGAGGGGAATCATTTTCCAGAAAAGATCAGGCAGTTGAAATTACTAGTCATTTTAGTGATTGGCGGACTATTGCTAGTTTCCAGTATCTTGACAATAAGCCGTTTGATGATAAGATTTTGAAAAAAGGAATAGAATCGAATTTATGAAATATCCCAACGCTTCAACAGCTTACAGTAAGCGGCATGAACGACCGTCTTTCCCTGATTATGGTGTAGACGTGACCGCCATAACAATATATGGGGAAATTGGAATCTGGAGACATGGACAATACGGATGGTATCCAAAAGAAAAATGGGGAATCGACGAATACCCCCACCATCATATAATCGAGTGGGAATTACTGCCAATTAAATATAACAATAAAACTGAAATATTAAAACTATGATGGAATACGAAACCGTTAAATTAATTGAAGAAATAGAATGGAGTAATTTTGTATCTGAAACTTACGGGAAGATTTATAGATTCCAACAACAGGATGGGTGTCGAAATAATGGATCATACTACAGGTTAAATGTCCCGAATTATGATACTGACGAATATATGTATCATGAAGAAATTCCTGAAATAGTTAATGGTGACATAATTGGGGCGAAGTTTGAAAATTGGCTTGAACGCGATCCGAAACAAAATCTAAAAGCTCGAAAAATCATCAGGGATGAGCAATGGGCTATCGATTTATGGTGGGAACGAAATTTCTATCCATGTATCGAGACTGTCGCGAATGATTTACATTCTAAAGGTTTACTAGAATCTGGAACATATATCATCACCATTAATTGGTGATTAAACACTAAACTATAATAACAACACAATGACTAACCTAACTTTAGCCACCTCTGTCACATGTGGGCCATGTAAAATGTTAAAAAATAAACTCACAACTCTAGGACTAGAAGTTGAGGTGAAAGAATATACTATCGATGATGATAAAGAATTCTTCGTAAAACATAACATCAGGTCAGTTCCTCGGTTGGTTGTTGATACTGATGGGGTGGTTGAAATTATTCAGGGTATGGATGAAATTATCGATAAAATTACGACAAATGTATAAAATTCAAAAATTCCCTTATGATGATCGTATAAATCATTTTTTCACAAGTGATTTCCACAATTTCCACGATCCAAATTGGGATGTTCCGATTTGGAAGATGCGCGGATATTCTTCTGTCGCAGAGTCTCACCAAGACATCAAAGAAAAAATAAATTTGAAAGTTGGCAACTCCCAATATCTATGGGTTCTGGGGGATAGCTTTTTATCAGCTTCGGATCAGGATGTTTTGGAATGGTTTGGCGGTATCAAATGTGACAACATCATGATGCTTTTTGGGAATCATGAGAGTCAAATGTATAGATTATATAAAAGCGAAATGTTACATCAATATGGGCGATCTGATATTGAGACATATCCATTAAGAATGGGGAATGTGGTTTTCCTAGGGAACCATCACGAAATTCAAATAGGAAAAAAAAGAATAGTGATGAATCATTTCCCGCTCGTTACTCATAATCAGGCGAGTCATGGATCGTGGGGACTTCATGGACATTCACACAATAACGATCAAACAAGAAACGCTGACCATCCCATTGGTAAATTTTTAGATGTTGGGTGGGATTGGAAGCGAGATATATGGTCATATGAAGAAATCTCTGATATTATGTCAACTAAAGATATCTTCGTATCGGATCACCACGACACCACTTCAAAATAATTATGAACGACACAGAAAAACAAGAATATGCTGATCAGATCGACCATCTATATGCCAAGTTAGATAAGCGAAATGAAAAAATTGCATTTTTGCGAGAGAGGTTAGAAAACGCTGGGACTTACGAAAATATTGACGAACATATTAAAAAACTTGACATTTTAATGGCGGAGTGTAAGCTAGATAAAGAGTTGAGTAATGATATTCTGAATATGATCGAGGTGGAGGACTTTTTGGAAAATGGGGCGGGCAAATCCGCTGATTATGATTATTAAAATATGAACACGATGAATACAGTAAATGCGAAAACAGAACAGTCTAATAAAATGAAAACTAAAAATACTCGAAAAAATAAAAAATGGCTTAGAAATCCTGATCAGTTGAAAACACCAAAACTTTTCAACGTGCAAATGTTGCGAACCAAAGATGGAAATTTTCATATTTTGGGTGGCGGTGTAAAATTACTTGACCGTAAGAATCAGCATTCATCGACGTGGACTAATGTAGATGTTCGAGACTTTGCATGTGAACTTCGAGTGAATAAGATTAAGTCGATGTGATAATTTTGAAATGATTTAGAGGACGTTGGCTTAGAAGTAGCAATCGTTTAAAATAAGTAGAGCGAAACTCCCCTACAAGATAGTGGTAATATTCCACAATATACAATGAGTTCGTGATTGACTATGAATTGTCTATTCTTTGGGGAATCATAGTGGATAGTGGAAAGGCCCCCCGTAAATGGTAAGGCTAATTTCTCTTTTGGTGTAATAACAAAACTTTAAATCATTTCATCAAATCCAATGTAGATCAATTGGTAGATCGGTGGATTGTAACCACCAAGATGTTGGTTCGAGTCCAACCATTGGAACATTTTGATCATTTAAACACTAATATATAATCAAAATATGAAAGGCTTCAAAGCAACTTATAATATGAAATGTAAAGACCTCACTTATGAAGTGGGTAAAACATA